>JAGALN010000051.1 GCA_017625185.1 Clostridia bacterium | reverse complement strand
CTTCTCTGGTGATTTTAGCGAGAGGGTCACACCTGTTCCCATTCCGAACACAGTAGTTAAGCCTCTCAGCGCTGACAATACTTGGCGGGCGACCGCCCGGGAACATAAGACATCGCCAGAACTAGAAAAAATCCTCGTCTGCGGACGAGGATTTTTTAATAAATAATCATAGCGGGATTTCAATGTTAACGGCATCTCAATTGGCTGCGAATTGCATCATGCGATTAACGAAAAACGAGCCAGGACCTCTTTTTCAAAGGGAGATTTTGATGACAAAAAATCATTGAATCAACAGATTCAGGAGTGTTTATGAACCTTTACTTTGCCCCGATGGAGGGGATAACATCGTATACATACAGAAACGCACATGCTGAAGTATTTGGCATGTGCGATGCGTATTTCACACCCTTTATTGTTCCTACCGAGCATGAAAGAATCAGCCGAAAGACTTTGCGTGATGTATTAAAAGAAAATAACAGTACAAAAATAAAGCCTCAGGTTTTGTGCAATAGTGTTACGGCGTTTTTGGAATTCACAAAAAAGCTAAGTGATTTAGGCTTTGATGAAGTGAATTTAAATCTTGGTTGTCCGTCAGGAACGGTTATAAAAAAGAGCAGAGGTGCAGGTGCGCTAAAAGATACCGACGCCCTTGATAGGTTTTTGGAAGGTATCTTTTCCGGCACCGATATCAAAATTTCTATCAAAACCAGGGCTGGTTTTAATAGTCACGACGAATTTGGCAGACTCCTTGAGATTTACAACCAATATCCAATCACGGAGCTCATTATTCATCCAAGGGTAAGGGAGGAATACTATCATGGTTTCCCCAATATGCAAACCTTTGAAAAAGCATACCATGGCTCGAATTTAAAGCTCTGCTATAATGGGAACATATATACGCTGGATGACTATGAAAGAATTGCGGGGGAATATCCCCAATTAAATAGTATTATGATAGGCAGGGGAGCCATTAAGAATCCTGCACTTTTCAGGGAGATAAAAGGCGGGGATCCCCTTAAGACCAGCGAGCTAATTTTGTTTTCAAAGCTGCTGGAGGAGCGATTTTTAAGGTTACTCGGTTCCGAGGTATACACACTCCATAGGCTAAAGGAAATATGGCTGTATGCCATGCTGAATTTCCCAGGGGAAAAGAAAATTTTAAAAGCGGTAAAAAAATCAAACCGACTTTCTGATTTAAACAATGCGATTCATTTTCTCCCCGAACTATAATAAAATAGCGGTTGAAGGGAAACATTGCTTCTTTATCCTTGGCTATATGAATTGGAGGAACAGAAGAATATGAAGTGGTTTTATAAGAGTGTCATCTATCAGATTTATCCGTTGGGCTTTTGCGGTGCACCCGATAGAAACGACGGCGTTTTGGTTCCACGTATCAAAAAGGTGTTTGGCTTCATTCCGCACCTTGTAAAATTAAATATTGATGCGGTGTATTTTTGTCCGGTTTTTGAGAGCTCGGCACACGGATACGATACGGCAGACTATGCAAAGATTGATGCTAGACTTGGTACAAACGAGGATTTTAGGGAGGTCGCTGACAAGCTCCACGAAAATGGTATAAGAGTTATTTTAGATGGTGTGTTTAACCATGTAGGGCGTGACTTTTTCGCCTTTCGGGATGTCAAGGCAAAGGGGTTTGATTCTCCATATAAGGATTGGTTTTGTTTAAACTTTGACGGAAACAGCTGTTATGATGATGGCTTTTGGTACGAAGGCTGGGAAGGTCACTTTGAGCTTGTAAAGCTAAACCTTGATAATCCTGAGGTGCGAAAGTATCTGCTAGATAGCGTCGGGAGTTGGATGGATGCTTACCGGATTGACGGACTTCGGCTTGATGTTGCATATATGCTGAACCGGCAATTTATGAAAGAACTACGGGACTTTTGCCTTGCAAAGAATCCGGAGTTTTTTCTGGCAGGGGAGATGATTCATGGGGATTACAACAGTATCGTGAATGATGAGATGCTCCACAGTGCCACAAATTACGAATGTTTTAAGGGAATTTACTCTTCCTTTAACAGTATGAATATGTTTGAAATCGGGCATTCGCTCATACGTCAGTTCGGGAAAGAAAACTGGTGTCTTTATAGGGGAAAGCATTTGATGTCCTTTGTGGATAATCATGATGTGACCCGCATAAGCACGAATCTTACCAACAAAAACCATATCATTCCTGCATTCGGTGTTCTTATGGGGATGCCGGGAATCCCTACGATTTACTACGGGAGCGAATGGGGCATTGAGGGGAATAAACAGGACGGTGACAGTGCATTACGCCCGGTTATTGATGCCCCTCAGGAAAATGAGATTACCGAGTTTTTAAGCAGAGCAATCAAGGTGCACCGGGAGGAAAAATGCCTCTATGACGGTTCCTTCGAGGTTCTTCACATGACCAATAAGCAACTTGTTTTTGAAAGGGCCTGTGAGGGCGAGAGGGTAATCGTGCTGATCAACGCCGATGGGACGGAATATGTTGCGCACTTTGACGCAAACGCAGGCTGTGGCACAGAACTTTTGCACGGTGAAGCATACGATTTTGGCGGAGGCAGTACTATGCCGCCATATTCGGTACAGTATGTGAAGGTTAACTGAATTTATAAGAAGGGCAAATGGTGCATGGTTGGGTAACGAATCATTTCTGTATGGAGTATGGTTGTCTATGGGTATTTGTGCCGGTAAATCCAGGACAAAAGGATAAGAGAAACCATTGATTTCCTTTTGAATCGGGAAGAGGAATATAGCCAAAGGTTCCGGGAAACCAATCGGGAAAGATTCAAAGGGACCATTGACTTTCCTTTTTCCCTGTGCTACAATTTGTGTGCATGGATTTTTTGAAACAAAAACAGATGCAGTGAGGAGTTTTCAGCATGAAACATATCTTACAATCCTATGTGGATCAATTTAATTTGGATGATATTGAATATTATAAACAAGATATCCCAAATGCCAAGGCAGAAGCATGGCTTAATGAGAATATCCCCTTGATTGAAGTGCCTGATAAAACCATCGAAGAAGCCTATTATTTTCGTTGGTGGACATTCCGGAAGCACATCAAAAGCACGGGGGACGGTTATGTGATAACCGAGTTTTTGCCCCCTGTATCGTGGGCAGGTACCCATAATACCATCATTGCGCCGGTAGGGCATCATATTTCTGAAGGAAAGTGGCTCAAATGCGGGAAAACTCTGCTTTCTGACTACATGAAGTTTTGGCTGGAGGAAAAAAGCAAGACCTATCTTTACAGTACCTGGTTTTTGGATTCCATCTTGGAATATTGTAACCATAATAACGATTTTTCCTTCGGAATTGAGCATCTTGATTTGATGATTCGCTATTATGAAACCTTTGCCGCGGAGCATCAAACCAAAGGCGGACTCTTCTGGTCCTTTGATAGCTACGATGCGATGGAATATAGTATCAGCGGTGGCAGTAGAGTCGGCGTATTGTCGGGGAAAAATGGAGTTCGGCCTACTTTGAATTCTTATATGGCTGCCAATGCCTTGGCAATTTCGGTTTTTGCTGAAAAAGCAGGTAAGCTTGATGTTGCAGAGGAATATCGGCAAAAATATATTGCCATTCGTGATAGGATGAACGATGTTCTCTGGGATGGTAGCTTTTATAAAGCAATTCATACGGATAATCTGGATGCTCCGTCTTTGGATGAGGTTCCAGCATCCCAAAATGTAAAGGAATTGATTGGGTATCTTCCTTGGTGCTTTAACCTTGCCCCGAAAGGGCGTGAGAGTGCTTTTGCGGAACTGAAGAAAAAGGACGGATTCTGGACAGAATACGGACTTGCTACGGCGGAACAACGGCATCCTTGCTATTTGTTTGAGGCAACCCACGAATGTCTTTGGAATGGATATATCTGGCCCTTTGCCACCTCCCAAGTGCTCAAAGCGGTGAAAAACCTCCTGGACAATTACGATCAAACGGTGATGGATAACCAGGACTTCTATGAGATCCTACATACCTACGCCAAGAGTCACGAGAGAATTACCGCAGACGGGAAGCGGGTTTGCTGGATTGATGAAGTAAAACACCCGGAAACCAACGAATGGAGTAGCCGAAAACTTCTGGAAGAATGGGGATGGAAAGAAGAAAAGGGTGGTCTGGAACGGGGAAAGGACTACAACCATTCTACCTTCTGTGATATTGTTTTAGGCGGTCTTTTGGGTGTCAGTGTGAAAGATGGAGAGGTTTCTGTTTCTCCCCATATCCCCGAAGAATGGGAGCATTTTGCCATTGATAACCTTTGGCTTTGCGGCAAGTGCTACAAGATTTTCTACGATAAAACTGGCACCAAATACGGACACGGAAAGGGAATCACGGTTCTGGAGAAAGAGACGGTATAATTTTCCAAAAATAATACAACAAACCCCTCGCTTTTGCGAGGGGTTTTAAAGTTCATCGGTTAAGCCTAAAATATAATCGGTGGTCGTTTTGTAAAACCGAGACAATTTGATTAAGACCTCGGTGGGAATATCCCGCTTCCCCAACTCATAGTGGGAATAGCAAACCTGACTGCAGTTTAAGTATTTGGCAAGGTCTGTCTGAGTAAAATCCCGGTCCTCCCGCAATTCTCTGATTCGTCGATACATTGTAAAAATTCCTTTCCATTTCCGGATAGGAATATTATATGTTAAAACATTTTGCTATATTGACAATTAAAACAAAATGTTATATAATCTATGTTAAAAGGAGGTGGCTGTGTACTATGGCAAGTAAGG
>JAGALN010000050.1 GCA_017625185.1 Clostridia bacterium | reverse complement strand
TAGACCTCTCTTGTTTGGTACCACCCAAGAGTTTTTACGGTGCTTTGGCGTAGAAGCCATTGCGGAGCTTCCCGAATATGATGAATTCGGGAAATCTGAAGAGGCACAGCAGCTGGAAATGGAATTGGAACAGATGAGCATAGCGGAAAGTGGACCGCAACCGGAACCGGTACAAGAGGTCCCGGCGCAGCAGGAAGAAACGGAAGAATAGTAGGAAAGGCAAAGGGGGAGCCCTATGCAGTATCTATGGTGGAGTCTTTTGGCAGTGCTGGTTGTGGTAGTTCTGGCAGTCGGAGTTACCCTCTGGCATAACTGGACAATTTTCCTGCATGTCTTTGACAAAAAGCTCCTGATTGAGCTTCGGGGATTTGGATTCCGGAAAAAGTTATATTCCCGGGACTTTTCAAAGAAAAAAGCTGAGGCGGGGCCCGGTGCTTCGTTGAAGAAGGCGAAGTCAAAGAAACAGAAACCTATTCAGAAAAAGAACGGTTTTTCGGAGCGGTGGGAAAAGGATAAAAAGCGGATTTATGATAAGGAAAAGGGTGGATATCAGCACGGCGGACTGACCGAGGTTCTTGGGGAATACCGGGAGATTTACCGGGAAGCCAAAGATGTCATTCACACCTTTTTAGATGATACCCGGCACCGGATTGAAATTTCATCCTTGTGGATTCGCCTGGATTTCGGGACGGGAAATCCTGCCCATACCGGAATGCTCTACGGGACCATCTGGAATCTTGTAGGTCTGGGATATCCTTTTTTGGTCCGGTATTTTAAGGCGGCGTATCCAAGTCTGGAAGTGACTCCGGATTTTTACCGTCCCCGGTTCGATTTAGAAATCAAGAGTATAATTAAAGTAAGGCCGGCACATATTATCAATGCGGTATGTAAGCAGGTTGGATGGTCGGCAATTACTTATGTGAAACAATATTTTACAAAAGGAAGTGTAAAACATGGCTGAAAACAAGCACGCAATTGAAGGAATCATGCACACTGCCCTTCAGGGACTCAAAAGCATGATTGATGTCAACACCATCGTAGGGGATGCAATCACCACCCCGGACGGTTCGGTGATCATTCCTATCTCTAAGGTTGCCATCGGCTTTGGGGTTGGAGGTTCTGAGTTTGAGAAGTTCAACACCAAGGGAGGCAAGGACCCCAAGGATATGTTTGGCGGTGCCACCGGCGGCGGCATTTCTTTAACCCCTGAGGGATTTTTGGTGGTTGGAAACGGGAAAATCCGGATGATTCCGGTAACGCCCCAGAATAGCGTCTATGACCGGCTTCTGGATTTGGCACCCGATGCCATTGATAAGGTGACCGAGCTTTTTTCCAAAAAGGATAAGGTCAATGTGACTGCTGAAGACTTGGATGAGGAAGATTTTTCCGTTGAGAAATAAAAAATAAAATCTTTATTGCATACAAAAAGGGCAGAAACACTTGTGTTTCTGCCCTTTGACTGTCCTTAAGCGTATTGCCTATATGCAATGCTTTTTTACTCATTGATTTAGATAATCAATGGCAGCCAAGGCTGCAACCGCACCGTCAGATGCCTCTGTGGCAACTTGACGGATTTTTTTGGTTCGGCAGTCACCCGCCACGAAGATGCCCGGGACATTGGTGATGCAATCCTCACCGGAATTCACATAGCCCTGCGCATCTAAATTGATCACATCGGCAAAATTATTGTTCTGGGGTAACAATCCGATTGCCACGAACATCCCATCAAGAGGAATCTCCTTTCGTTCGGTGCCCGTCAGAACGGTAATGCCGGTCAGTTCGGTATCTCCCAGCAATTTCTCCACCACAGTTCCTAAAATCAATTCAATATTTTCCTTCTGCATCAGTGCCTTCTGCAGCTTTTCCTCGCCGGTAAGAACGGCAAGGTTTTGAATGACATAAACCTTGGAACAGGTTTCAGAGAGAAGAAGAGCTTCCTGAAGTGCTGAGTTACCGCCTCCAATTACCGCTACTGTTTTCCCCTCATAAAAGGCACCGTCGCAGACGGCACAGAAGGAGATGCCGTTTCCGATCAATTCCTCCTCTTTAGAAAGACCCAGCAGCCGGTGCTTGGTTCCGGTGGCAAGGACAACAGTTTTTGCATAGAACTCGCCCTCGTCGGTAACAACCTTGTGGGGGGAGCCGGGGAGAATCTTTTCTACCTCACAGCATTCAATCTCTGCGTCCAGCTCCATTGCTTGATTCAGGAGCTTCTCGGCAAATTCGTTGCCGGTTACACTCGAAAATCCCGGAATGTTTTCCACCTTGGGCGAAGAGGTAATCTGCCCGCCAAAGGTTCCTTTTTCCAGAACAAGAGCCTTTTTGTTGGCTCTGCCTGCATAGACGGCGGCGGTCAGCCCCGCAGGGCCGCCGCCGACAAT
>JAGALN010000049.1 GCA_017625185.1 Clostridia bacterium | reverse complement strand
CAGTGCCAGAGCCGTCACCAGACAAATCAGCATCCGTTTCATGATTATCACCTCGCATGTTGGTTTTCCATGTAATACAGAATCATTGTACCACAAAAAAAGATGAATTTCAACTTTTTCAGCAGATTTTTTCTAAAAACAACAATCGGGACGGAAAAGACTTGACAAAGATTTTTTGGTATTTTAATATGTAAGAAATTCCAAACAGCATAACAGTGATTTTCTGAAAGGAGGAAAACTTATGAAAAACCATGCCTTCAAAGCCTGTCATCCCCTGGTAAACTTATTGTATTTTGTCTGTGTGATTGGGTTTTCCTGCTTTTCCATGCACCCGGTCTGTCTTGGACTTTCTCTGATATGCGGCGTTTTGTACTTGACCCTGCTCAAGGGTGGAGCCGCAGTGTGGGGGAACTTGGTCTTTCTTCTGCCTATGGCGGCGGTGATGGCGGTGATGAATCCTCTTTTCAATCATCAGGGGGTTACCATCCTTTGGTATTTTCCCGGCGGGAATCCCCTGACCCTGGAAGCGGTGCTCTATGGGGTACTGGCGGCAGGAATGGTTTTGTCGGTGCTGCTCTGGTTCTCCTGCCTTCGGCAGGTAATGACAGATGATAAGGTTGTTTATCTTTTCGGGAAGGGGGCACCTGCCCTATCTCTGGTGCTTTCCATGACCTTCCGGTTCGTACCGGAATTTCTGGCACGGTTTCAAAAGGTTGCCCGGGCAAGACAGGGGATGGGTCAGGACCTGACCCGGGGAAAGAGGAAAGACCGGCTGAAGGGTGCCTTTGCCATTCTGTCCGGCGTGACCACCTGGTCCCTGGAAAATGCTATGGATACGGCGGACAGCATGAGAGCAAGAGGCTACGGCATCCCGGGTAGAACCGCCTTTTCCATCTTCCGGCTTGATGGGCGGTCAGTGCGGATGATGGGAATTCTCTTGGTACTTGGCGGGCTTGTCTTATACGGCGGAGTGTCGGGAGCCATGGACTTCCGGTGTTATCCCGCCATCACCGGAGCGGGAGTTACGGTTGAAAATCTTCCGTTTTTTATCGGATATTTTCTCCTTTGCAGTTGTCCCTTATTTCTGGAGCTTTGGGAGGTGAAACGATGGAACTCTACAAAATCGAAACCCTAGACTTTGCCTATTCAGGTGCCGAAGCGCCGGTGCTGTCCGGCATAACCTTTTCTGTAAACCAAGGAGAGTTCGTAACCCTGTGCGGTCAGTCGGGGTGCGGGAAAACCACCCTGCTCCGGCTTTTAAAGCCAGCTCTCGCTCCTGCGGGAACCAAGACAGGACAAATCTCCTTTTGCGGGACAGAAATAACAGAGATGGAGGAGCGGGTTTCTGCCGCAGAGATTGGCTTTGTGATGCAGAACCCGGAAAACCAGACGGTTACTGACAAGGTATGGCATGAGTTGGCATTCGGTCTGGAAAGCCTTGGCTTGCCCACCCCTGAAATCCGGGCAAGGGTTTCGGAGATGGCGGCATTCTTTGGAATTGACCAATGGTTTCATCAAAAGGTGGCAGACCTCTCCGGCGGACAGAAGCAGCTCCTGAATTTGGCATCGGTGATGGTGCTTCAGCCGAAAGTCCTGATTCTGGACGAGCCAACCGGTCAGCTTGACCCCATTGCCGCCAGGGAATTTCTCCAGACCCTCTCCCGCATCAACCGGGAGCTGGGAACCACCGTGATTCTGTCCGAGCACCGATTGGAGGAGGTCATTCCCATGTCGGATCGGGTTCTGGTTCTGGATGGGGGCAGACTGATTGCCAACGGCAAGCCAAGGGAGCTTGGCGGTATGCTAAAGACCCATCCCATCTACCATGCTCTGCCCACTCCCATCCGGATTCATGATGCCGTAGAGGCGGAAACGGAATGCCCCATAACTGTCCGGGAGGGTCGTTTGTGGCTGGAGGATTATGCAGAACGGAAAACAATCCAAGGCCAGAGGATTTCACCCCCTGACGGGAAAATTTTGGAATCCGATATCATCCTAGAGGTTAAGGATGTCCGGTTCCGGTACCAAAAGGACGACGAGGATATCCTCCGGGATTTTTCGATTACCATAAGACGGGGAGAGCGATATGCCCTGCTAGGGGGCAACGGTGTGGGGAAAACCACCGCCCTTTCGGTAATGGGAGGCTTGCTTTCTCCCCAGAGGGGTCAGGTGTTGATGCAGGGAACGCCCCTTTTTCGCATCCCAGATTTATATCGGGGTAAGGTGGGGGTGCTTCCTCAGGATCCAAAGACCCTCTTTGTCCATAAGACGGTGCGTCTTGAACTGGAGGATTCCTCTGCCGGGATGGATGGCTCCCGAAAGGAAGAAGAGGAAAGAATCCGGCAGATAGCAGCCCTTTGCCGGATAGACCATTTGCTTTCCCGACACCCTTATGACTTATCCGGCGGCGAACAACAGCGGGTGGCACTTGCCAAGGTATTGCTAAGGATGCCGGAACTGCTCCTGCTGGACGAGCCAACAAAGGGAATGGATGCAGCCTTCAAGGAAGAATTTGCAGAAATTCTTCAGGACCTGAAAGAAAAAGGCATCACCGTGGTTCTGGTTTCCCATGATATCGAGTTTTGTGCAGAATTTGCCGACCGCTGCGGACTGCTTTTTGACGGGAGCATTACTGCCGAGGATATACCAAGGAGGTTTTTCTCCGGAAAGAGCTTCTATACCACCTCTGCAAGCCGGATGGCAAGAGGGGTGCTCCCGGATGCCATTTTGGCAAAGGATGTGATCCTTGCCTGCGGCGGAAAGGCGGAGGAGCCTCCCAAGGAAAAGAGGGAGGTGCCTCCTCTGGCGAAACCAGCGAGGAAACAAGAGGAGGAGCGGGAAAAGCCAAAGGGGCGCGTGCTCCGGATTCTTTCCGGGTTTCTTCTGGGCATCCTCTTTCTGCTGACCTGCGTAATATTGCAAGGGCAGCCGCCGGAGAAAAACACGGTGCTCCTCCAGATTCTGTCCATTGTGGAGCTGGGTGGGTGTCTGCTTTGCTTCTTTCACCGAAAAGAGCGGACAGAGCCAGTCCGGACACCCTGCCCGAGAGAAAAGCTACCCAAACGAACCCGGATTGCCACACTGCTCATTCTTCTTGCGGTACCCTTGACGGTGTACTGGGGAATGACTTATTTGGAGGACAGAAAGTATTACCTGATTAGCAGCTTAATTCTGGGAGAAACCCTACTTCCCTTCTTTCTTTTGTGGGAAAGGAATAATATCAGTTATTACAACGTCTGCATTTTTTATTGCTT
>JAGALN010000048.1 GCA_017625185.1 Clostridia bacterium | reverse complement strand
TGCCCTTTGACTGTCCTTAAAAGTATTCTGCTTAGGTTCTATTTTTTATTTCTTCCCGTAGGCATTTACAATGTGCGCATTCGCCAGATTTTCTATGGTATCATCCAGGGGAGCAAGTCCGGCAAAGTCTGGATATTTTTTCTTGAGTGCCCGGTCTAAAATCTCGTCACACAGTTCGGGATTCTTGGGAAGAAGCGGTCCATGAAGATGGGTTGCAATTACGTTTTTGTAAATAAGACCCTCGCCGTCTCCGTCTCCGGTGTTGCCATAACCGTTTACCACCGCTCCAAGAGACTGATATTTTCCAATTAAGGTTTTGCCTGTATGATTTTCAAACCCAACAATGGGTTGCCCTGTCAAGTTTGATTCCAGCATCACGTTTCCAATGAATCTGCTCTCGGTGGCAGTTGTTGTAATATCCAGAAGTCCCAATCCCTCTGCAAATCCGTCCGCCACAGGGAATTCCTTACCCAGCATGGAAAAGCCGCCACAGGTGGCAAGGAGAACGCCATTGTTTTCTATAAAGGAAAGAAAAGTGGCATAGTGCTCTTTCAGGAAACCGCAGACCATTTCCTCTGCCTTGTCAGGACCGCCGCCCAGGAAAACAATGTCCGTATCTGTAAGGTCTAGTTTGGGGTTATCCCTGGTACATTCAGTTACATTAACAGAAATTCCCCGCCAGGATGCCCGCTTTTCCAAGGCTGCTAAATTTCCTTTATCGCCGTAGAGATTCAACAAATCGGGATAGAGATGGAGGATGTTCAGTTCCATATTATTCATGGTTCAGCCCCTCCTTTTTCAGTTCTTTCTGTAGCTCCAGCATGGTTGCCTTTGCGGGATAAACCGCCGTGTAATTGGCAAGAACATAGCAGACCTCGGCATTGGTTTTTTGGCACATTTCTAGTGCATCCCGAAGATTCTGGGTTACCATATCCACGGGGATATCCGCATACTTGAATCGGAGAGCCAAGTCATAGAGACGAAGTCCCCCCACCGATAGGGTGTTTAGGGTTTCGTCCTTGAGTTTTTCAAAATCCACATCCCAAATCCATGACACATCCTGTCCGTCATTGACAAGATCATTGACCGCAACAATAATATCTTTCTTTCGTTTGTCCAGCATCACCGTCTGGATTGCCTGATTGAAGCCTGCCGGATTCTTGGCAAGATTCAGGATAAAGGGTTTCCCTAAATCGATCTGCTCCATTCGTCCGGTCTGGGGTTTGTATTCTTCTAAAACCCGGGTCAGATTCTCGGTGGGAACACCGCCGGTCTGTAATGCCGCATAGACCGCAAGAATATTGTAGATATTATAAAATCCTCTGTAGTTGACATCAATGGGGTTTCCGTTGACCGAAAACTTCATAGACTCGGAAAGGTCGATGCTTTTGGCTTCAAAATCAATGGGGGGACGCTTATTTCCGCAATGGGGACAGTAGTAATCTCCCAGCTGGCTATAGTGGAGGTAGTGATAGTTTTGTTCTTTTCCGCACTTGACACAGAGCCGGCCCTCTTTGGTTTCTTCCTGGGGGAGCACCTGCTCCGAAATGCCGAAGTACACCGCATCCCTGCCCTCGCCAAACTGTGCAGTCAGGGGGTCGTCACCGTTGAGAATCAGCTTGACGCCCTCTGCCATGTCGATTGCCTCTTGCAAGAGTGCCATGGTGGTTTCGATTTCGCCGTACCGGTCTAATTGGTCCCGAAAAAGATTGGTAATCACCATATAATCCGGTTTTAAGTGAACAAACACCCGCCGTGCCGATGCTTCGTCAATCTCCAGAACCGCCCAGTCCGCATCCAGCTTTCCGGTCAGGGAACAAGCATCTGCAAAGGCGGTGGCAACTCCGCCAATCATGTTGGCACCGGTACTGTTGCAGACGGTGCGGTATCCGCTCTTTTGAAGAGCGGTATGGAGCAGATTATTGGTGGTGGTTTTTCCGTTGGTACCACAAACAACGATAATTCCACGGCGTAATCCCTTGGAAAGCTCCCGAATTAGATTGGGATATATTTTAAGCGCAACCATGCCCGGGGTGGATGAGGATTGCTTCCCCATCAGCTTTCCTGCCATGGTTGCAAGGCGTGCCGCCCAAATGGCAAGTAGTTTTCTCATGGCTTCCATCTCCTTTGTTGTTTCTGTTGTTTATTTTACCAATTCTTCATCAAAAATACAAGGGGAGTAGCGTTAAAATACTGTTACAGAAAATGATGCAGGGTTTGGACATTCGTGAACGTCCTCTACAACCCTATTCCCTAATTCCTAATCCCTAATCCCTACGTTCGTAGGGGAGGGTCTCTGTGCCCTCCCGATAATATTGCATATCGGTTTGCGGGCGGGGGTGGAACCCCGCCCCTACAATCTATCCTGTTGATTTGTGGTTATGGCAAC
>JAGALN010000047.1 GCA_017625185.1 Clostridia bacterium | reverse complement strand
ATAAAATAAAAGATGGAATTGATTCGTAAAACCTAGTTATTAAATTTCTTCGTATCTAATATACGAATCTCTTTATTAAAAACTATCATTTATTTATTCATCTTTAGAAATTCTATATCTTTTTAACAAAATCATATTCAAACATTGAAATTTTTTTTAATCTATGATATACTATAGTAGGTTAATTATGTAATCAGGTGTAGGAGGCTCTAAAACAGGGTGCATCTTTCCTGTCACCTAATTATATATTAATTCTATAAAAGGAAAAATTAATTTGGAGGTGATATCGTGAAAAAATGGTTTTTTGTGATGAGCTTGCTTTGCATTTTTTTGCTTGGGGGATGCGAAAGCAGAAGTATAGGCATCATTGGCGGGGTGGACGGACCCACTGCAATTTATGTTGGGGAGGATGTTGATACCAATCAGGTTTTTAAGAAGTATATCAATGAGCGAAAGCTTCCCATGCTGGACATCAGGATTGACAGGGAGAACGTCTTTGGCGACAGAACGCTGATTGTAGATGACAGCATTGAAAACGAAGTGGAATATTTGATTTATGAATTCTATTTGCAGACGGTTTCGGGGGAGTATGGAAAAATCTATGACCGAATCGGCGGAGAAGTCCTGAAAGGTGCGGTAGAGGCGGAGGAAGAAAACTTTCGTAACGGGATTTATTTCAGCCGTGTCGTGTTGGATGATATCGACATTGTTGACAAGGATGATGTCCGTGGTCATTTCAGGGAACAGGTTGCAAAGGATGTAGTTTCCTTTGACCTTGATGAGTTTGCCGTTGTGGAGGTGGACAAAACCGTGAAGCATAACGAAAAAGCGTTAAGCATGGGTCCTCAGGTTGGGGACGGCGAGCTGGAGCGGTATTATCTTGTAGGCAGAAAAGATAAGAAGGACGGCGCCCGGATTTATGAGATCTATTGGGGCGAATATTATCAGGATTAAACAAACTGCGGGAGTTATCTTCCGCAGTTTTTTCTTATGAAATCTCTTGACGCAAAGTCGATTCATGAGTATAATTGAATAAAGTCAATGGGATAGGAACTGATGCAATGAAAAACTTCAATATTATGATAAAACCCGCATCATCCCTTTGCAATTTGCGGTGTAAATACTGCTTTTATGCAGAGGTATCCGGGATGCGGGAGGTGCCCTCCTGCGGGATGATGGAAGAGGAAACCCTCCAGGGGGTTCTTAAGAATATAGAAAGGGATTTGGAAGCAGGGGATACGGTAAGCTTTGCCTTTCAGGGGGGAGAGCCGATGCTTGCGGGACTTCCCTTTTTCGAGGACTTTGTTTCCCGGGTGAAAAAGTGGAATTCCGGCATCCGGGTGTGCTATGCCCTGCAAACCAACGCAATCCTGATTGATTCGGCGTGGTGTCGATTTTTGAAAGAAAACCGGTTTCTGGTCGGCGTTTCTCTGGATATCTTACCGGAATACCACGATGCTGTCCGAGTGGATGCAGAGGGACAAGGGAGCTATCAAAAGGTAATGAACAGCATTCGTCTGCTTCGTGAGCATCAGGTGGATTTCAATATCCTTTGCACCCTGACCAATTCCATTGCCCGTCATCCCAAGCAGGTCTGGAACTGGCTGAAGCAAAACAATATTGACTATGTCCAGTTCACGCCCTGTCTGGGAGAATTGGAGCAGAAGAGTCAATCGCCCTATGCTCTGACCCCAAAGAGATTTACTTCCTTTTATATACAGTTGTTTCAGTATTGGTATGAGGATTATCGCAAGGGGGAGTATCGCAGTATCAAATTTTTCGATGACGCAGTCAATTTGCTGATGTACGGCAGACCAACGTCGTGCGGGATGAACGGAGCCTGCCAGCCCCAGCTTGTGGTGGAGGCTGACGGCAGTGCGTATCCCTGTGATTTTTATTGTCTGGACGAGTACCGGCTGGGAAATCTTACCGAGCAAGGTCCTCTGGAACTATTGAAAACGGAAACGGTACAAAGGTTTTTACATCGCCCCCATGCTGCCCCTCAGCTTTGCAAAACCTGCCGATACCGGGATTTTTGTGGTGGGAACTGCAAGCGGATGCAGCGGGAAATCTGTTGCTCGGCAGGAGATAGCTACTGTGGGTATCGGGAATTTTTGGAAAAATGCGGCAGAACGTTACTGGAAATCGCAGACCGTCATCGGAGAAGATAGAGGAAGTTTTCAAAAGTGTACCTTTGGAATACAAAAGTACATTTCTTTT
>JAGALN010000046.1 GCA_017625185.1 Clostridia bacterium | reverse complement strand
TGATCGATAAGGCTCCGGAGGAGAGAGAAAGAGGTATTACCATTTCTACTGCTCACGTTGAGTACGAAACCGAGACCCGTCACTATGCACACGTTGACTGCCCCGGACACGCTGACTATGTTAAGAACATGATCACCGGTGCAGCTCAGATGGACGGTGCTATCCTGGTAGTATCTTCCGCTGATGGTCCCATGCCCCAGACCCGTGAGCACATCCTGCTCTCCCGTCAGGTAGGCGTACCCTACATTGTTGTATTCATGAACAAGGTTGACCAGGTTGACGATCCCGAGCTCCTGGAGCTGGTTGAAATGGAAATCAGAGACCTGCTCACCGAGTACGAGTTCCCGGGCGATGATATTCCGATCGTTAAGGGTTCCGGTCTCCAGGTTCTGGAGAGCACCTCTGATGACCCCAACGCTCCCGAGTACGCTTGTATCCATGAGCTGATGGATGCTGTTGACAGCTACATCCCGACCCCTGAGAGAAAGAGCGATCTGCCCTTCTTGATGCCTGTCGAGGACGTATTCTCCATCACCGGCCGTGGTACTGTTGCTACCGGTAGAGTTGAGAGAGGTCAGCTGAACATGTCCGACGAAGTTGAAATCGTTGGTCTGTCTGATGAATCCAGAAAAGTTGTTGTAACCGGTATCGAAATGTTCAGAAAGCTTCTGGACTACGCTGAAGCTGGTGACAACATCGGTGCTCTGCTCCGTGGTGTTGCTCGTGACGAGATCGAAAGAGGTCAGGTTCTGGCTAAGCCCGGCACCATCACTCCTCACACCCAGTTCAAGGGCGAGGTTTACGTTCTGACCAAGGAAGAAGGCGGCCGTCATACCCCGTTCTTCACCAACTACAGACCCCAGTTCTATTTCAGAACAACCGACGTTACCGGTGTAGTTAATCTGCCCGACGGCGTTGAGATGTGTATGCCTGGTGATAACGTTACCATGTCTGTGGAACTGACCACCACCATCGCTATCGAAGAAGGTCTGCGTTTTGCTATCCGTGAGGGTGGTAGAACCGTTGGTTCCGGTGTCGTAACCGAAGTAATCAAATAAGAACCTTTTCAAAAAGGCTTGCTGAACTTCAGCAAGCCTTTTTTTATGCAGCCGTGCTTGAAAATCAGGCATTCTCAAATTTCTGTGCACTAAAACTACATATATTGTAGGGACCGGCGTCCTGGACGGTCCGTTTATGACTGTCATTTTTCGCTTTGTCTTGAACCAATCTCAGTAATTTATCTTCGCACTCCTAAAAAAATTAAGAAATTATAGATTGGCACTTGCAAGGAGGAAACTTTTCTTGTATAATAAAGGATAGTGTTTGAGAAAAAGGGGTGGCAAACTTGCGAAAACTTGGTTTTGATAACGAAAAATACCTGCTGATGCAGTCGGAGCATATCCGGGAACGAATCTCCCAGTTTGGCGGAAAGCTGTATCTGGAATTTGGCGGTAAGCTCTTTGATGATTATCATGCGTCCCGGGTTCTGCCGGGGTTTCAGCCGGACAGCAAGCTCCGGATGCTTCTTCAGCTGAAAGACCAGGTGGAGATTGTTATTGCCATCAATGCGGCGGATATAGAAAAGAACAAACTCCGTGGAGATTTGGGGATTACCTATGATATGGATGTCATTCGCTTGATTGACTGCTTCCGCACCATTGGCTTGTATGTGGGGAGTGTGGTACTGACCTTCTTTCAGGGTCAGCCTGCCGCGGAAGCCTTCCAGAAACGGTTGGAGAATTTAGGTGTCAAGGTTTACCGTCACTACCCCATTGCAGGTTACCCATCGGACATTGCCACCATTGTCAGCGATGAGGGATATGGGAAGAATGACTATATCGAAACCCAGCGGGATTTGATTGTGGTTACCGCACCGGGACCAGGCAGCGGAAAGATGGCAACTTGTATGTCTCAGCTCTATCATGAGCAGAAACAAGGCGTGCAGGCGGGTTATGCCAAATTCGAAACCTTTCCCATCTGGAACCTCCCTCTCCAGCATCCGGTGAACCTTGCCTACGAGGCGGCGACAGCGGATTTAGATGATGTGAATATGATCGACCCTTTCCATTTGGAAGCCTATGGGGAAACCACCGTCAACTACAATCGGGATGTGGAAATCTTCCCGGTGGTTACTGCGATTTTTGAAAAAATCATGGGGGAATGTCCTTACAAGTCCCCTACCGATATGGGCGTGAATATGGCAGGGAACTGCATCGTAGATGATGAGATTACCTGTGCTGCATCCAAGCAGGAGATTCTCCGCCGGTACTACACCGCTCTCTGCGACCAGCGGAAAAGCGGTATGGGTCAGGATGTGGTGCTGAAACTGGAACTTTTGATGAAGAAAGCCGGTATTACCAGCATGGACAGACCGGTGATTGCCCCTGCACTGCAAAAAGCCGCCCTGACTGGTGCTCCCGCAGCGGCAATGGAGCTTCCTGACGGGCAGTTGATTACCGGAAAGACCTCCGAACTTCTGGGAGCATCTGCGGCATTGCTTTTGAACGCTTTAAAGATCCTGGCAGGCTTGAGCGATGAACTTCATTTGATTTCTCCCACGGTTATTGAGCCGATTCAGCATTTAAAGGTGGACCATCTGGGGAACCGAAACCCCCGGCTCCATACCGACGAAACCCTGATTGCCCTTTCCATCTGTGCGGCAACAGACAGTAATGCAGAAAAGGCAATGGAGCAATTGGATAAGCTTCGCGGTTGTGAGGTCCATTCCTCGGTGATTCTTTCCTCGGTGGATGAAAAGGTCTTTCGCCGTTTAGGAATCCACCTGACCTGCGAGCCGGCGTATCAGACCTCCCCCGAACCGGGGCAAGAAGATTTTGAATAAATAAAAAAAGACATCCAATGGATGTCTTTTTTTCTGGTGGAGGGAGATGGATTCGAACCATCGAAGCGAGACGCAACAGATTTACAGTCTGCCCCCTTTGGCCACTCGGGAACCCCTCCATGTTTAATTTTCCTTGTCCTCATTGCGACGACTTGACTAGTATAACACCTTTTTTATAAATTGTCAATATCTTTTTTGAAAAAAATAAAAAATATTATCAAATAAAAGCTTGTCCCATACCAATGAAATGATTCCCCATTTTTTTACTCACCAAGAGAAATGTAGATTGCTTCCGCAGGGTTTGGGGAATTTTTTATTCCTTTGTGAAAATTGTCTATGGAAAGTTCCGAAAAGGGCTTGTTTTTTTACAGTTTTTTTGCAATTCTGTAAAAAAAAGAATTGACATCGCCGAGGTTTCGTGGTAAGATATAATAGTTCGCTTTATGGGTGAAAGTGTCCCCTTGGCGACAACTACAAATTTAGGAGGTGAAGGAAATGAAAGTACAACCTTCCGTAAAACCTATTTGTGAAAAGTGCAAAATTATCAAAAGAAAAGGCAGAGTCATGGTCATTTGTGAGAACCCCCGCCACAAGCAGAAGCAGGGCTAATTACAAAACCGGAGCAGGGTCAGGCTTATAACCCAAAAATACTTTGATAAGCTGACGCCGCGAGAGCGGGTGAAATTCTGCTCCACTGTTTTTTCCAAAAAATCAATGGAGGTGAAAATTTATGGCACGTATCGCAGGCGTAGATTTACCGAACGACAAGAGAGTTGAGATTGGTCTTACTTATATCTTTGGTATCGGTCTTTCTACTTCCAAAAAGATTCTGGAGGCAACCGGTGTAAACCCGGACACCAGAGTTCGTGACTTGACAGAGGACGAGGTTTCCAAGCTGAGAGCGGAGATCGACCACTACAGCGTAGAGGGTGATTTGCGTAGAGACATCGCATTGGATATCAAGCGTTTGATGGAAATCAACTGCTACAGAGGTCTTCGTCACAGAAAGGGTCTGCCTGTTCGTGGACAGCGGTCTAAGACCAATGCCAGAACCAGAAAGGGCCCCAAAAAGACCATCGCAAACAAGAAGAAGTAAGTTTCGTTTGCAGGTTGTTTTGCCGCAACTGCTTGTGCGGCACAGTTTAAAAATTTGATTTTTCTGTACGGGGAAAACCCGTATCGGATATCCGTATTTTCAGGAGGTGAAAGATACAATGGCAAAGGCAGTTAAGAGAACCCGCCGCCGTAAGGAAAGAAAGAACATCGAGCGGGGTGCAGCGCATATTAAATCTACATTTAATAATACCATTGTTACGATTACAGACGTAGCCGGAAATGCTATTTCTTGGGCATCCGCCGGTGGCCTCGGTTTCAGAGGTTCTAAAAAGAGCACTCCCTTTGCAGCCCAGATGGCAGCAGAGACTGCAGCAAAGGCAGCAATGGAGCATGGCTTGAAGTATGTCGAGGTTTATGTTAAGGGACCGGGTTCCGGTCGTGAAGCAGCAATCCGTGCATTGCAGGTTGCGGGCCTCGAAGTGAATATGATTAAGGACGTTACACCGATTCCTCACAACGGTTGCAGACCGCCGAAGAGAAGACGTGTGTAATGACGGAGGTGAAAGAGTAAATGGCAAGATATACAGAATCTGTTTGCAGACTTTGCAGACGTGAAGGTCAGAAGTTGTTCTTAAAGGGCGACAGATGCTACACCGATAAGTGTGCAGTAACCAGACGTGCCTATGCCCCCGGTCAGCACGGTCAGGGAAGACGGAAGCTCTCCGAGTACGGCACACAGCTTCGTGAGAAGCAGAAGGCAAGACGTTACTACGGAGTTCTTGAAGGTCAGTTCA
>JAGALN010000045.1 GCA_017625185.1 Clostridia bacterium | reverse complement strand
CGGCGGCTACAGGGGTTCGAATCCCCTAGGAGTCACCAAAAAGAAGCGACAATTTTCCACAAGAAAGTTGTCGTTTCTTTTTGTACTATTATCTTTTCACAATTCTATCTTCGTTTTTCACTAAAAATTGTCGTTTCCAGATAATAGATAAAAGAGAATAGAGAAGAGAAATGGTGGCTTTGCTTTCGCAAAGCTTTTTTATTTATGTCATCTAAACCATTCGGTTCTTCCAAAGAATCCCCGCAAACATTACGGTTTGCGGGGATTCTTTTTTGGTAACTCTTTTTTTGGTTGCGATTTGAATATAAGGAGTGAAGGGGATTAGTCGTTTAGGTATTGATAAATACCATAAATCATTTTTGCAGCTTCGGCACGGGTTGCAGTACCTCTGGGCTGGAAGCTACCGTCTTCGTAGCCGTTGAGGATCCCCAGACCAACCAGCTCGGAGATTGCATCTTCGGCGTAGGAAGCAATATTTTCCTTGTCGCTGAAGTTGAGAACCACTTTGCTATTCTGGTCGCCCAGAGCACGGTAGAGAATTACCGCCATGTCCTGACGCATGATGGATTCACCAATGCCGAAGTATTCGTTGGATTGTCCTTGAACATAACCTGCCTGCACTGCAGCGGTAATATAAGGAGCATACCAAGCGTCAGATTTTACATCACCAAAGGCGGTGGTGCTTGCCTTGGCGGGAATATCAAAAAGTGCAACAACCATTTTGCAGAACTGTTCCCGGGTAACCTGCCCTGCCGGATTGAAAATGCCTTCTTCCATGCCATTGATAATACCGGCTTCATACAAAGTGTCAATGGCCTCGGCTGCCCAAGTGTAGTCTTTCAAGTCGTTAAAGGTTGTTTTCGGAGTGGTAGGCGTTTCTGGGTCATCATTGCTATCTGGGAAGATGGTGCCTCCGGTGGTGGGAGTATTGGTATCATCTCCTCCTGTATTACCTAAGTTAGAGGAGGACCCGCCATTTCCACCAAGGCCGCCGGATTGTGTGGTTCGAATGTAGTAGCATTCATGTTCCTGGGAATCAATCAGATAATCTGCATCGTTAATATGGTAGTAAGCGGTAATGGTATACATTTCCCCTTTGGTATATTTGGTTGCAGGTGCATTAAAAGATATTTTTAACTCCAGGGAATCTGCGTCAAAGTCTTTTTGAGCAGTATCAATTTCGGTGCCTTCTTTGTCAGTTACAACAACGGAAATAGAAGCAGAGAGGGAATCGTCCAGAGTCTTTTTTCTTTTAAAAGAAATGGTATATCGGTTTCTTTGGTTGATTCCGTCTACTTTCATGGTGGGTAAATCTCCCATGCCCTCCATAATTAACTGGATGGTTGACCTGGAGGTTTTCAAAGAATCCAGCAATGCCTTTTGCCCAATAGGGTCAGAATCCAGAGCGGATTCCACTTCATCAATCAAGGTGTCAATTTGCTCCTCTAAGTTCGCCATATATTCAGAATAGTATTTGTGACTGCTGAAACTCTGGATTTTGGAAAGCTGGTCCTGACACGCATAGGTCCTGGTTTTGTAGCCACCGTCGGCTTCTTGGCT
>JAGALN010000044.1 GCA_017625185.1 Clostridia bacterium | reverse complement strand
CCTGTAGCGGTACCGCCCTGAAATTCTTGACCGTTTTTCGTTTCCATGTGTTTCTGGGATCAAAAATCTCATAGTCTTTGGTATCGTCAATCACTTCATCATAAGCAGTCAAAACATCGGCAATCGCCATGCCGGTTTCCCGGGAATACAGACGGTACGGCTTTTTGAAATAAGGGTTGGTAATCTTCGCTACATTCTCACTGACCTTGATTCTGGGACGAATCTCCCCGTCTTCTTCGATGGCAACCAGCTTATACACCCCACCAAAAACCGGCTCGGACTTGGAGGTAATCAGCCGTTCCCCCACACCAAAGGAATCCACTTTTGCGCCCTGCTGGAGAATATCCCGAATGATGTATTCATCCAAGGAATTGGAAATTACAATCTTGGCGGTAGCCCAACCGGCATTGTCCAGATACTCCCGGCATTTCCGGGTCAGGTAGGTGATATCACCGCTGTCAATCCGGACACCGCAGTTGGTAATTCCCAGAGGTTTTAACACCTCATCAAAGACCCGGACTGCATTGGGAAGACCACTCTTTAATACATGGTAGGTATCAATCAATAAAGTACAGTTGTTTGGGTACGCCTTGGCATAAGCCAGAAAGGCTTCGTATTCGCTTTCAAAGGACTGGACCCAACTGTGTGCCATGGTTCCCAGAGCCGGAACCTCAAACATCTGTTCTGAGATGGTACACGCCGTTCCGCAGACACCGCCGATGTAGGCAGCCCGGGCACCATAGATGGCACCGTCATAGCCTTGCGCACGGCGAGAACCGAACTCCATAACAGGAATATCTCCCGCCGCACGGACAATTCGGTTGCTCTTGGTGGCAATCAGACTTTGATGATTAATGGTAAGTAAAATCATGGTTTCCAGAAACTGTGCCTGGATGAGAGGCCCCCGCACGGTAACAATGGGCTCGTTGGGGAAGATGGGTGTTCCCTCAGGAATTGCCCAGACATCACAAGAAAACTTGAAGTTCTCAAGGTAAGAAAGAAATGCCTCATCAAACATCTTCTTTCCCCGAAGGTATTCGATGTCCTCCTTCTCGAACTTCAAATTCTTCATATATTCGATCATCTGTTCTACGCCTGCCATAATAGCAAAGCCCGCACCGTCAGGCGCCTGCCGGAAATACATATCAAAATAGGCAATCTTCTCCCCCATACCCTCCTTGAGGTAGCCGTTTGCCATGGTTAGCTCATAAAAATCCGTCAGCATGGTATAGTTCATCGTAAAATGCCCTCTTTTCTGCATTTCCTTATGGTTTTTCGAACTCAAAAACAATGCGCACCAATAGTATACCATAACTCAAAGTAAAAAAACAAGCATTTTAGAACAAAATATTGACAAAAAAGTCGAAAATCGATATGATTCTTGGTGAAGAATGTTCAAAACCATTTCAGAAAGGCGGTGGTGACCATCAATCAAAAGCATTGGATTTTTCTTTTAGCAGGTATTTTTCTCATAAGTCTGCTTTTTGGGGTCTTACCCCGGCTCTTCTCTCCCGCTACACCTGTTGCAGAAATCTATCAGGACGGGGTTTTGATTCAGACAGTCAACCTTGACAACACATCAGCTCCCATCACCATTCCCATCATACATGGAGAACAGGAAAACATTCTGGAAGTAACTGACGGGGGTATCCGTATGAAATCTGCCAACTGTCCTGATAAACTTTGTGTTCATCAGGGACGAATTGATTCCGGTGCATCACCTATTGTTTGTCTCCCCCACCGGCTGGTAGTTCAAGTTAGAGATGGGTATTCGGCAACTGATGCCATCTCCCAATAGAAAGCAGGTGTACTATGTCTGTTAAACGACTCTCTGTTAACGCAGTTTTGACCGCAGTGGCTTTGGGAATTTTTGTTCTGGAGGCACAGCTTCCGCCCCTGACCCCCATCCCCGGCATTAAGCTGGGACTTGCCAATCTGATAACCCTCTTTGCCCTGGTCTTT
>JAGALN010000043.1 GCA_017625185.1 Clostridia bacterium | reverse complement strand
CGCTCTTACAACGCTCACACTTACCGTTGACTACCTGCTCGTTGGCAAGTACCGTCTGGCAGGAAGGACACCAGTTGACGAAGGACTTTTTCTTATATGCCAGACCGTGCTTATAGAGCTGCAGGAACATCCACTGGGTAAACTTATAGTAGTCCGGCTTTGCGGTGGCTACTTCCCGCTCCCAGTCGTAGCTAAAACCCAGACGTTTTAACTGTTCCCGCATGTTGTCAATGTTCGCCCAGGTCCAGTCTGCGGGAGGGGTGCCGTTCTTGATTGCGGCGTTCTCTGCCGGCAGGCCAAAGGAATCCCAGCCCATAGGATGGAGAACATGGAATCCCTGCATCTTCTTATATCTGGCAACCACATCACCGATGGAATAGTTCCGCACATGTCCCATGTGGAGATTGCCGGAGGGATAAGGGAACATCTCCAAAGCATAATACTTGGGTTTTCCGGTTTCTTCTTGGATCCGGAAGGCTCCCTCCTCTTCCCAGCGTTTTTGCCATTTTTCCTCAATGTCTTTGAATTGATATTTCATTGGAATCTCCTCCATTTATAAATTCTCAGTCTTCGGTTTTCTCTGCACTCATATCCACTTCCGCAGCGTCCTTCCAGATTCGTTCCAGATTATAGAACTCTCTGGGTTCACTCTGGAAGATATGCACGATTGCCTCGTCATATCCCAAAAGCACCCATTCTCCCGTCCGGTACCCCTCTTTATTCCCAGGGAAGATTTCCTCTTTTGCCAGGGTTTCCTCCACATGGTCGCAAAGCGCCTTGACCTGACGATCCGAACCACCGGTGGCAATGATAAAGTAATCCGCCATGGTGGTCAGGGTGCTAATATCCAAAACCATAATATCCTTTGCCTTTTTACTGTCCAAGGCACGGAAAATCTTTTTTACTGTCTCATTCTCACAAGCCATATTTCTACTCTCCATCTAACACAAAGTTTTCCTGCATCAGTGCTTGGGTTTCCGCCAGATTGGGAACAAAGTAAGAACCGCTCCCGATGTATCTGCCGCCACCCGGCAGGGTATGCAGGGTAATCTTATCTTTCCCCGCTTTTAACACATCAATCATCAATCCAAAAATCTGTCCGCCGGTATAGTCGGTGTCAGTGTTCTTCTTTACAGCAGAGAACACTGCCGGAATCCGTAGGATACCGCCCGGGGAGAGCATTTTATCTGCCACGGCACTGTAGAGCTGCTGCTGGGCAGAAAGTCTGCCCATATCACCCTCAGGATATCCGTTCCCGTCGCTGCCCTGACGATAGCGCATATACATTTCAGCTTCCTTACCGTTTAGTTTCTGCTTTCCCGCTTTTAAGTCAATGACCAAATCCTGAACCGGGTCCTCATAAACCATATCGAAAGGAACTTCGATGGTAACTCCGCCTACGGCATCCACGATATCCCGGAATCCGGAAAAGTCAACCATAGCATAATGCTTCGGTGTCACTCCTGTAATCTGGGCAATCTCTTGCGCCATGACCTCAAAGCCGGAATAGTATGCCGAATTAATTTTCTTATCGTTCCGGCGGTTAGTCACTTTGGTATCTCTGGGAATTTGCAAGATATGCACTTCCCCTTTTTGCCGATTGATCTGGCAGAGAAGAATCAAGTCGGTGCGATAACCACCCTCATCCACGCCTGCCACCACAAAAGTTTCGGCAATTCCTTTTCGGCTACTTCCATTTCCCAAAAAACTAAAGGTTTCTCCTGTTTGGAGTGCCACAATGAAATTACAGCACATCCAGACAACCACCAGAGCGGTCACGACAAAAACCAACAAACGAACCGGATGCTTCAGTTTCATAAAGGCTCCTTTCCGTCAGCTGCAAGAACCTCCTTTTGCAGCAACAAATCGTTTCTTAAGTGAACGGTATCCGGATGGATGGTTCTTCCCTTATCCACCAGATCCCGTACCGTAAAATCTACTGCGAAAAGCATGGCATCCTCCAGATTCTGAAAGGTCAGCTCCCGCAAAGATTCCACATCCCGATAGGCACGATTCGGCTCGATATAGTCGGCAATATAAATAATCTTGGAAAGCAGACTCATCTTTGCCTTGCCGGTGGTATGATACCGGATGGCGTCTAGAATCTCCGGGTCATAAATTCCGAATCGGCTCTGGGCAATGCAAGCCCCCAAAACACCGTGGAGCAGCCTTGGCATCTGCAAGGACATGGCATCAGGGGTGATGCGGTAGGTTTCCTGCAAGAGCCTTACCGATTCCTCTGCCGGAATCTCCTTGGCACAGTCATGCACCAGCCCCGCCAGAAACGCTTTCTCCGCATCGGCGCCGTAATGCTTTGCAAGACGGACCGCTGTTTCGGCAACCCCAAGGGAATGGT
>JAGALN010000042.1 GCA_017625185.1 Clostridia bacterium | reverse complement strand
ATTCGTCTAAGTTTTCAAGTCTGGTCTGGTTCTCCACCGTCTTTTCCTGACGAAGTGCCGTCAGCATGCCGGTTCTTTCCATCACCAGCTTGGTGAAAAGCTCCAGCCCCATTCCCTCATCCAGTTCTTTTCGCAAATCCTGAATCATCTTGGCAAACGCCATCAGCTTTTCGGCGGTCTTGCCCCGGAATTCCTCAAGGGTTTCGGCCCTCTCACAGACCCCAAACATGGTCAAGCCCTCGCCTACCGATACTGCCTCCACCTTATCTACGGTAGTTGCACCGATTCCCCGCTTGGGTTCGTTAATCACTCTGCGAAGTGCCACATTATCCCCGTGGTTTTGAATCAGCCGGAGATAGGAGGTCAAATCCTTAATTTCTTTCCGGTCGTAGAATCGCAGACCGCCTACCACCTTATAGGGAATGGCGGAACGAAGCAACGCATCCTCCACCACACGGGACATGGCGTTCATCCGATATAAAATCACGGAGTTATTAAAGCTCCCTCCCAGTTCCCGGATGGAATCTGCAATATGATATGCCTCGGCGTGCTCGTTGAGCGCGGAGTAAAGTTCTATCTTCTCCCCGCTCCCGGACGCGGTCCAGAGGTTCTTCCCCTTTCTACCGTTGTTGTTCTTGATAACCGCATTTGCCGCATCTAAAATCGTCTGGGTAGAACGGTAATTCTCCTCCAGCTTAATCACCCGGCAATCCCGAAACTCCTCCTCAAAGCCTAAAATATTCCCGATATCTGCACCACGGAACTTATAGATACTCTGGTCATCGTCCCCCACCACGCAAAGGTTTTGGTGTTCCTTGGCAAGGAGGCTGACCAACCGATACTGGGCATGGTTGGTATCCTGATACTCGTCTACCAGAAGGTACCGGAACCGGTTCTGGTAATAGGAGAGCACCTCGGGACATTCCTCAAACAGCCGAACTGTGTTCACAATCAAGTCATCAAAGTCCATGGCATTGTTGGCTTTTAGCTTCTTCTGATACAGTTCATACAAATCTGCCACAGTAGAAAGATAAAAGTCCCCGCGGTTAATTTGAGCATACTCCGTGAAATCAATCAGTTTATCTTTCGCACTGCTGATATGGGAGAGTACCGCCCTTGGCGGGTACTTTTTATCATCCAAATCCAACTCCTTGATACAGGTCTTCATCAAGGTTTGTTGATCGGCAGTATCATAAACAGTAAAGCTCTTTTCATAACCGATTTTCTCGGCGTCACGGCGGAGAAATCGAACACAAGCCGAATGGAAGGTGCTGGCAAAGATATCCCCGCCGGCATCCCCCAATTTACGAATCAACCGCTCTTTCAGTTCCCCTGCCGCCTTGTTGGTAAAGGTAATGGCAAGAATCTGCCATGGCTGAACCGGCTCTCCTATCAAATATCCCCAAAGGTGTTCCGGCAGCTCGTCCAGTTCTCCATCGGCGTACCAAGAGAGAATTTCCAAGTCCTGCTCGGTGAGTCCTGCCGGAAGCTGGGTCAGCGCCTTACCATACTGAATCAAATGCTCAATCTTATGTACAATCACCGTGGTCTTTCCTGACCCAGCTCCCGCCAATACCAAAAGCGGTCCTTCTGTATGAAGCACCGCCTCTCGTTGTTTGGGATTGAGATTGGGATATTCTTTTTGGAGAATTTTCTCCCGGATTTCCTGGAATGTCATCTCCATCCGCTCCTGTCGTTATAATCATAAAATGGTGGCACCGCCTAGAACCAAGTCGCTGTTTTCCTCATAGAAAACCACCGCTTGCCCCGGGGTAACCGCCCGTTGTGGCTCCGCAAACTCCACCCGGAGAACCTCTCCCTCGGGGAATACCGTCGCCGGTGCCGCCTTGGCACTGTACCGGACTTTTGCGAGAACCCCCATGGGTTCTGTCAAGGTGTCAAAGGGAATAAAATTAGAGTCTGCCGCCAGCAGAGAACCCGAAAACTCACTGCCGCTCTCTCCCAGTACCACCTGATTCTTCGCCGGGTCAATCTTTAAGACAAACATGGGTTTTCCAAAGGCAATCCCCAGTCCTTTTCGCTGTCCTACCGTATAGTGGACAATGCCTCGATGTTTTCCTAGCACATTGCCCTCGATATCCACAAAATCCCCTTCCGGGGGCAAGCTACCTATCCGCCGCTGGATGAATCCGGCATAGTCTTGGTCCGGCACAAAACAGATTTCCATGCTGTCTTTTTTCTGGGCGGTAGGGAGGTTCAGGGCAATCGCCTTTTCCCGTACTGCATCCTTATCTTGGAATTCACCCAGAGGCATCAGGGTCATCTTTAATTGTTCCTGGGTTAAGGAATAGAGGACATAGGTCT
>JAGALN010000041.1 GCA_017625185.1 Clostridia bacterium | reverse complement strand
TATTGGTTTGCGGGCGGGGGTGGAACCCCGCCCCTACAATCTATCCTGTTGATTTGTGGTTATGGCAACGGGAGATTCGTGAACGTCCCCTACAACCCTATTCCCTAATTCCTATTCCCTAATTCCTAATCCCTAATCCCTACGTTTGTAGGGGAGGGTCTCTGTGCCCTCCCGATAATATTGCATATTGGTTTGCGGGCGGGGGTGGAACCCCGCCCCTACAATCTATCCTGTTGATGTGTGGTTATGGCAACGGGACATTCGTGAACGCCCCCTACAATCCTATTCCCTATTTCCTAATACCTAATCCCTACGTTCGTAGGGTATATTCCCGAATTGCCCGGGAAGGCTCTTGTCTTATATTTCTAAAAAACACTTGTAATTATCAAAATATGTGATATAATAAAAGTGCCAAACAAAATCGAATATTTTTGTTCAGGAAGTACGTGTATTTTTATCTTTTTAGGTAAAAATACAGATGCTCTATTTTTGCATGTACTTTTTGGACAATGTAAAGATTTTGTTTGGCGACAATTGGGGCTAATGTATTTTTCGTGCGTCAGCTTCGGTTGGCGCATTTTTTAATTGGGAAAAGGGGTTATGGCATGAAACCAGAAAAAGACCGAACCTGTTGTTTCTTTGGACACGGGCGGGTAGATGTGAAAGGTGAGCTGTATGATAATGTAAAGAATAGGATTGAATCACTCATTGTGGAAGACGAGGTAGACACCTTTTTGTTCGAGAGAAAAAGTGAGTTTGATATCCTTTGTTATTTTGCGGTTACGAAGCTGAAAGAGAAATATCCTCATATTAAGCGTATCTATGCAAGAACAGATTTTCCGTTTATTCATGGTGGTTTCGTAGATCATGATGAAGACTACGATGATGCCTACTACCCCGGAAGAATTCTCCATGATGGGGATAGGAATATTATTTACAGGGGACAGAGTGAAAAGGAATGGTTAGCCATGAGCGGTACCTGTCTTCTCTATGATGAGAAAGGGCTATGTGATTCATGGTTTGATTTTGAATATGCAAGACAAAACAAGGTTTGCATCATGTATATGGGGAAATGAAAAACGGCTTGAACTTTCGTTCAAGCCGTTTTTGTATGCCTTATTGTTTCTTTTTCAGTGCCTCTTTGGTGCCGTCGGGGTGGACAATGTCGATGTTGTCCAGTTGCTTTTTTAGGCTACCCCGAAAGGCGGCAATATACTCTGCCCGAAGCGTCTGCTGTTCTGCCTTTTCGGCAGGAGAAAGCTGGGTTTCTCTGGACTTTCGGGCAAGCTGGTTGATACGGTCAATTTTCGCCTTGTCCATGGGGAATTACTTCTCCAGACGACGGAGGTTGGTACGACCCTTATCGTCAATCTCGATAACCTCAACGGTGACGATATCGCCTTCCTTCACCACGTCGGTTACCTTTTCCACTCTGCCCTTTGCCAGCTTGGAAATGTGAATCAAGCCGTCCTTGCCGGGGAGGAGTTCAACGAATGCACCGAAGTCCATAATCCGGACAACCTTACCCTCGTAGATTTCGCCAACCTCGGGCTCTTTCACGATGGCTTCAATCATCTTCTGTGCCTTTTCGCCCATCTCGGTATCAACAGCCGCAATGAATACCCGACCGTCATCCTCAATGTCAATTTTGGCGCCGGTATCTGCAATGATACCCTGAATGACCTTACCGCCGCTACCGATGACCTCACGAATCTTGTCAACAGGAATGGTCATATGAATAATCTTGGGAGCGTAGGGGGAGAGTTCTTTTCTGTATTCGGGGATTGCTTTCAGCATAACCTCATCTAAGATATAGTATCTTGCGTTCTTGGTTTGCTCCAGAGCAGTACGGATGATGGCAGGAGTCAAGCCGTCAACCTTCAAGTCCATCTGGATTGCGGTAATACCCTTCTTGGTACCTGCAACCTTAAAGTCCATATCGCCGAAGAAGTCCTCAACACCCTGAATGTCTACCATGGTCAGGAAGTTGTCATCGTCCTCGGGGTCGGTAATCAAACCAACAGAGATACCTGCAACGGGTGCCTTAATGGGAACACCGGCATCCATAAGAGCCAGAGTCGAACCACAGACACTACCCTGGGAGGTAGAGCCGTTGGAGCTGAGTACCTCGGATACCAGACGGATGGCATAGGGGAATTCCTCCTCGGAGGGAAGAACCGGAACCAAAGCACGCTCTGCCAGAGCACCGTGACCGATTTCCCGACGGCCGGGGCCACGGGAAGGACGGGTTTCGCCCACACTGTAGGAGGGGAAGTTATAGTGGTGCAGGTATCTGCGGTATTCTTCGTTATCTAAACCGTCGATAATCTTTGCCTCGCCCAAGGGGCCAAGAGTTGCAACGGTGAGAACCTGAGTCTGTCCACGCTTGAAAAGACCGCTGCCGTGGGTTCTGGGGAGCAGACCAACCTCGGCTGCCAGAGGACGAAGCTCCAGAATCTGACGGCCGTCTACACGCTTCTTGTCGTACATCAACCAGTTGCGGACAACGGTCTTTTGCAGCTTGTAGAGAGCTTCGTCAATCTGTGCCTGGAATTCATCTTTGGGATACTTTTCTTCAAAGTGGGTATAAACCTGCTCGTATACCACAGAAAGACGTGCGTCACGAACGGTTTTGTCGTCGGTGTCCATGGCTTCCTGAACCAGACCCTCTGCAAAGCCACGGATGTCGGCAAAGAGGGCTTCATCCACGACCATGTGCTCGTATTCAAACTTAGGCTTACCGATTTCATCCTGAATTTTCTGGATGAAGGCACAAAGCTTCTTGATTTCCTCATGAGCAAACATGATGGCATCAAACATGGTGTCCTCGGGAACCTCGTTAGCACCTGCTTCAATCATAACAACCTTTTTCGCACTGCCGGCAACTGTCAGGTTCATATCGCTGACAGCTCTCTGTGCTTCGGTGGGGTTGATGACAAACTCGCCGTCAACCAGACCCACATAAACTGCGGCGATGGGGCCGTTGAAAGGGATGTCGGATACAGAAACTGCAGCCGAAGAACCAATCATGGCACAGAACTCCGGTGCGTTGTCCTGTTCTACCGAAAGAACGGTGGAAACGATGGAAACATCGTTTCTCAAATCCTTGGGGAAGAGGGGACGCATGGGACGGTCGATAACACGGGAAGTGAGAATCGCATTCTCGGAGGGACGACCCTCACGGCGGGTAAAGCCACCGGGGATTTTACCTACGGAATACATCTTTTCCTCGTAGTCGATAGAGAGGGGGAAGAAGTCAATCCCGTCTCTGGGCTTGTCCGATGCGGTAGCAGCGGTTACCACTACGGTATCGCCGTAGCGAACCAAAACTGCGCCGTTTGCCAGTTCTGCAACCTTGCCGAATTCCAGGGACAGTTTTCTGCCGGCAACTTCAGTTTCAAAAATCTTTGTCATAATAAAACCTCCTAAAAATTTTTCTCGAAGAGGCTCGACCTAGCACTTAAAAATATATGCTTCCCGATGACTTGAAAGGATATATTTTTAACTGCTAAACTCAAGCAACTTCGAATGATAAAAATGACAAAAGGGCAGTCTTAAGCATAGACTGCCCCATTGTTTTTAATGTCTCAAGCCAAGCTTTTCAACAATAGCACGGTAACGATTGATATCGTTCTTTGCCAGATAGTTCAAAAAGCTCCGGCGCACACCAACCATCTTCAAAAGACCCCGTCTGGAGTGATGGTCCTTCTTGTGTGCCTTAAGATGTTCATTCAGGTGGTTAATCCGGTAAGTGAGCAGTGCGATTTGAACCTCGGGAGAACCGGTGTCCCCTTCGTGTACTGCGTACTTCTGGATGATTTCCTGCTTGATGTCCTTATCCATTTGTTTCACCTCCGTTTATTTTAAATCCCCATACAGCTTGGAAATGGGCGGAGATAAGTTAGCCCCGAAATCTAAGCCATAGGTTTTGTGAATATGGCAAGCCATATCACACGCTTTGCTATCATACCATAGTCTGCCCAAAATGTCAAGTAATATTTTCAATTTACGCATTTTTCTTCTGCGGGTTGAGAGAAAAGTAAATGGCAATGCAGAAAACCAGATAAGGAACCCCAAAAGAAGCAGGCGGGGTTGGCGTTGTGATTTGGAAGACGGGATGGGAAAACACTTCGGCAATTTTGTTGATGCACCAAAGGATGAACCGGAGCGGGCCATGGGCAAGAGAGCGGGAGAGAAAGGGGGAAAGATAGGAAAGAGGCCAGTTGATCAATCCCAGAATGAAAGAACTTGATGCCAAAGGAAGCAGACACAGATTGGCTAAAAAACTGCCCCAGTTAATGCGGCGGAAGAATCGCATTCCAAAGTATCCCATGCCCAGAAGACAGCCGGCAGTCATGGAAAGCGAAGCTATGGCGGGATTCAGGATGAAACGCAGAAGAAACGGAAAGACCTTGGAAGGAGGAATATCCGGTTTTTTCTTCTTTGGCTGAAAGGGGCGTCGAAACAGAGAACCAAAAGGGGTGGCAAACAAGATGATGCCCAGCGTGGAGCTGAAGGAGAGAAGAAAGCTGTAAGAGGTGAGGTAATAGGGATTTAGCAGCAGCAGAATCAGTGCCGACGCCGAAAGAGAGGTCAGAGGATCCGGCTCCCGTTGAAGAATCTGTGCCAAGAAGAAAAGAAACATCATAATGGTAGAACGGCAGATGGAGGGAGTAAAGGCGGCTACCGCACAGAACAAAAACAGGACGGGAAGAATCAGAAAATAGGAAAACTTTCGGGAAAGACGGAGGTTGCGAAACAGAAAGAGGAAAAATTGGGACAAGAATACCACGTGCATACCGGACACCGAGGTAATGTGCAGAAGACCGGAATCTACGAAATTTTTGTATTGTTCCGGGGTAAAATCCTCTTGCACACCCAAGAGAATTCCTTTCAGGAGAGCACTCTCTTTGGAGGTAACACCAAAGCTGTGATCTACGGATAAAAGAATTTGGTCACGGATGGCTTCTCCAAGACGTGAAACCTGGTCAAGAAAGCTCGGCTCGTAGGGCAGGTCCATCCGGAAAAGAGTCTTGGTATCGGCAAGAAAAAGGTAGTGTTGGCGATGAAGATAAAAACGCATACTGAATCCCCCGGGAAAGGAGGCGTCGGCAGGAGGGGTCAGATTGGCCGAAAAGGAGATGATATCTCCTGACTGCAGGTTTTTCGCCAGCTCCGGCGGAGCATAGAGCAGGATATTCCCATGACAGGTCTGGCGGACTCCGCCGGTTTCCAGAAAGAGAATCTTAACCGGAAATCCATAGGTTTTTCCGCTGTTACTGGGAGCGGGGTTGTCGGTCAGAATGCCGATGTACTGATGGGTAAGTCCGGCAGATTCCCGAAGAGCTTGATATTGCAAATGGTCAAAGGCAAAAACCCGGAAAATACCCAGACAGAAACAGAGGAGAAAACACCACAAAAGAAGAAAATCCCCTGTAGAACAGATGGGGGTTTTTAAAAGTGATGCAAGGCCGAGGATGAGACTCAGGAGCCCAAGAAGGAAACCGATGCTATATAAGAGGAAGAAGGGGAATCTTTCGACAGCGACGGGATGATACAGACCATAAGACACGCCGAGGAGAAAGCCGACAACCAACCAGACAAGATAGCGACGCCCTTGCGATGCCGGAAGTTTTTGCGGATTCATGGCACTCTCCCTCCCCTTTTTTTGCATGATTCCCAAACTTTTCTCATTGTAAGACAGGAATTGACAAAAAGCAAGAGGAAAGAGGGCGTTTTTTAAAAAATCAGGGAGAATTTATTGTTATTTTTAAGAAGATATGATAGAATGATGCAAAGATGTACTGAAATCGACTAGGATTTGTAAACGGAGGATTATCGAATGACGTCGAATAAAAGCCTCCATTGCCTAAAGGGAGGGGGACCATCGAAGATGGTGGAGGGATATAAAAGAGAGATTTTGCAAATTGAAAAAAAGAATCTCCCAGTCAGCTATGCTGACAGCCCCCTTTAGGCAAGGGGGCCTTTGGAAAGACAAAGTTTTATCCTGAACACTGGACATTAGGACCTACTAACGAAACCCCAGTATTTATGCGGGTTTGCGGAGTTGCGGTTCACTTTTTTGCTTT
>JAGALN010000006.1 GCA_017625185.1 Clostridia bacterium | reverse complement strand
GTGTTTCTGCCCTTTTCATATGCAACATAGATTTTATTTTCTTTGCCAGACCCCGTTGCGCTTGCCTAGCCCAAGCGCCACTTCGCCCCCTTCGGGGGCATCAGCAAAAGGGGCGGCAGCCCCTTTTGAAACCCCATGTTTTGGGCGAAATTTAGCGTTTTCATTGTAGGGGACGGCGTCCTCGACGTCCCACAAGGGCTTTCCTTAACAGTACACCCATAGGAGCCTCTCTTTTGTTTATGCAAGCCGATAACTGCCATCCTCTTCGCAAATCAATTCCAGGTTATAAAACGCTTCTATGGCTTTACAGAGATAGATGGTGTCCTTTGCCCCTACCGTTTCGTACGCCGAGTGCATAGCAAGCTGGGCAACGCCGATATCCGCCGTGTTGATGGAAACCTTTTCGCTTAACAGATTCCCCAGGGTGGAACCACCGGGAATGTCGCTTCGGTTCACATAGTTCTGCACCGGCACAGCTGCCTTTTGGCATAGGTACCGGACCAGTCCCTCGGAAACTGCATCGGTGGTATACTTCTGGTTGGCATTGTATTTGAGAAGCAGTCCGCCGTTTAATTTGGGTCGGTTGGTGGGGTCCGCTTTTTCGGGATAGTTTGGATGAACGGCGTGGCCGTTGTCCGCCGAGAGCAGAAAGCCGCTTGCTACCGCCTGCCGATACCCGCTCTGGCTGACTCCTCTTGCCTCACAGATTCTCTGGAGCACATCGAAAAGGAAAGTGGATTTAGCACCCTGCTTGGTGCCGGAGCCGACCTCTTCGTTGTCAAAGACGCAGTAGACCGGCATCGAGTCCTTGGCATCTCCTTTCAGGAATCCCTGCAAGGTTGCAAAGGCACACTGGAGATCGTCTAATCGGGGAGAGGAGAGAAACTCCCCTTGATTTCCCCAAACACTGGGAGCGGTTCTGCAATACAGGAACAAATCACTCCCCAGAATCTTGTCATGGGTTACTCCGACATTCTCCGCAATCAGTTTCCAGAACCCGCCCTTGGCGGTTTCATCCCCAAATAAGGGCAGTAACTCCTTTTGCGGATTCATGGCGCCGCCCTCATTGACAGTACGATCCATATGAATCGCCAGGCTGGGAATCATCAGTAGGTCCTTATCAATATTGACCAGTCTGGTTTCCATTCCCGTTTCCGTCAGAACCGTAACCCGCCCTGCCACAGACAGGGGCCGGTCCAACCAGCTATGGTAAATCATACCGCCGTACTTTTCGGTATTCAACTTGATATAGCACCCCTCGCAGGGCATCTCCGGGTCCGTCTTGATTTTAAAGGCAGGAGATTCCCCGTGACTGGCAGTAATCATAAACCGCCGGAACACCGCCGGCACCCGAAATGCAATGACGGAAGAATTGTTCCGGGTTACAAAATACTTCCCGCTTTCTTGCAGCTCCCATTCCTTACTTTCCTCCAGGGGGAGATACCCCTCTTTGCGGAGCCGTTCCGAAATCTCTGTCACCGTATGAAAGCTACTGGGGCATCTGCCGATAAACTCCAATAACTCCTTGTTTGTTTGTTCAACCATAGGTTTTCTCCTCCTCTATCCCCTCTTCCGTGCAAAGAGGGGTAACAATACACCCAATCCCAAAAGCAGAAAGGGCGTTACAATATTCATAATAAGCTGGAATGCTGAATCTGCATTGAAAATGCCGCTTAAACAGGAGTATGCCGTCAAACCAAAGCACCATATCCCTGCCGCCATTCCCAGATACCGGTTTTTTACAAACCGGTATGCCGGGTCGTAGTGGGTTTTGTTCTTCCGCATAGCAATATAGGCGGCAAAGACCCACAGATACCGCAATGGCATACAGATAGCGTTGAGCCGAATCAAGTATTTCACGATTTCATTGACGCTGCCAATCCCAAAGGCGGGCAACAGAATCAGGATGCTGACCAGCACGGCAATCAGAAGATAGCCGTTTTGATAAGACCCGTACCGGTTCTTCTTCATCAATGCCCGGGGGATATAGGTTTCATCAGCACTGTCCAATAACATCCTAAGGGGTGCGTCAATGGAGATAATAATAACCGAAATCTGTCCCACAAAGAAAGCCAGTGCATAAAGAATCATCAAAAGATTCCCCACCCCGTAAAACTCTCCCACCTTCTGGAAGGCGAAGTACGCACCGTTGGTCATAAAATCATCAGGGATTTCCGAGGAATCCACCAGCATTCCCAAAGCAATTGTCCCTAAAATGGCACAAATCATGACCATAATCGCCAGGGCAATCATTCCTCTGGGAAAGCCCTTACCCGGGTCCTTCATTTTGTTGATATAGGGAGAAATCTTCTCACAGCCACCCACCGCCAGAATCAGGATGGAAAGATTCATCCAGAATTCCGAGCCGAAATTAGGCTTGAAGTCCGCCCATGTAAAGGCAATGTCCGCAAGTTCAGAATGGTCGGTGATCGCCGGCGCAGCCAGCATCATCAGGATAAACAAAATGGATAACACAAACATGGAGGTTCCTGCCGCCGAGGCGATTCGCTTAATCCATGAAATCCCCCGGCTCGCAAGGAAGAGCGCTGCCAGAAACACCGCAAGGCTTCCCATCTGCAGATACACCGCCCCCATCTGGCTGACCCGTCCGTCCCCGAACAGGGCCCAGCCTGCCGCAATCAGTGCTGCTGTTGGTTTCTGGGAGATGTAGGGCATATGGACAATCCAGTAGGTCCATCCGGCATAAAACGCCATTCTGGGGCCAATGGTTTCGTGAATCCAACTACTGACACCGCCCTCTGTTTTGGAAAAAGCAGAACCCAGCTCCCCCACCATCAGGGCATAGGGAATAAAGTAAAAAACAAAGACCAAAACCCAGGGGATAATGGACCGAAGTCCCCCGTAAACCGCAAACCCGTTGATGACATTCCCGAACCCCCAGACGGTGGAAAACGCCATCAATGCCAGAGTAAACCATAATATTTTCTTTTCTGCTTGTTTTTGTTCCATACCATACCTCCTAGTATGGCATTATTCTTTGTTTCAAACAGAAAAACTATACAAATAAAAAGCAGAGATGCTTATAGTTCTTTTTTCATCCAGATATGGGGGCAGGATTCTTCATAGCCGATTTCCCCATAGGCGAGATAGCCGGCTTTTTCGTAAAACTCCCTGGCGTGCAGCTGGGAATGGAGGGTCAAGTAATTGCCGCCTTTTTTTCGGATGCAGGCTTCTGCTTCTGCAAGCATCCGGCTCCCGGCGCCTCTCCCCCGGCATTCCTTGGAAACCGCCAATCTTCCCAGAATGTAGCTATCCGGAGTTTCTCCCGGAAATACCCGGCAGGTAGCAATGGCGGTGTCCCCTTCAAAAAGAATAATATGGGTTGCTATCTCATCAATCTCATCATATTCTTCGGAAAACCCCTGCTCCTTCAAAAAGACGGTTTCCCGAATCTCCTTTGCCTCAGGAGGCAAATACTCATATGCTTCTGCTCGCATTACAATTCCACCCGATTCCGGAGCTGCCCTGCAAAGTACGCCTTCATATTGGCAAGCATCTCGGAAAAACACCGTTCCCGGGTTTCCTTGCCCCCCCACGCCATGTGAGGAGTCAGGCAGACATTGTCGTAGTTTCTGATTTCATAAAAGGGGCTCTCCACAGGAAACGGTTCTACCGAATAGACGTCGGTGCCAAAGCCTGCAATCCTTCCTTCCTTGATGGCATCACAGAGTGCCTGTTCATCTGTCACCGCACCCCGGGCGGTATTAACCAAAATGACATTTTTCTTCATTCTGCCAATCCGTTCTCTGCTGATTAATCCCCGGGTTTCCTCGGACAGAGGAATATGGATGGTGATGATATCGCTTTCCTGAACCAAAGTATCAATATCGGTGCATTCCACTCCGGGAATCGGGTTTCGCTTATAGGCAAGAACCCTACAGCCCAGGGCTTGGGCCACTGCTCCCACCCGGGAGCCGATACCGCCATAGCCGACGATTCCCCATGTCTTTCCATAGAGCTCGTGATAAACCGGGTTTAAAATATTGGCACTTTTCCCGTGGGAATAGCTTCCATCCCGGGTGGTCCGGGTGTATTCCGGCAGGTGATTCACCAAGCTCAGAACCATGGATACAGTAACCTGTGCCACACTCCAGACAGAATACCCCGGCACATTGCAGACACCAATTCCATGCTTTTTGCAAAAACCCAAATCAATGTTATCATAGCCGGTTGCTGCCTCGCAAATCAGCTTAAGATTCTTTGCATCTTTCAGGTTTTCACCCAGCTTTACCTTATTCACAAAAATCACATCGGCATCCTTGACCCGCTCCGCTACCTCCTCCGGGGCGGTCTTGTCATAGGAAACCAGGGTACCGAACTGCTCTGCCTCGGAGATATCCAAATCCTCGCCCAGCGTCAATCTGTCCAATACTACAATTTTCATAGGGAATCCCTCCTAAACCACATAAAATAAAATGCAGAAAAAGTGGCACAAGCTTGCTAAATTCACAAACAGATGAAAGACCGAGTGCATATACCGAATCTGTTTCTTCTTTCCTATGGCGTACAGCACCGCACCAATGGTATACAGAACCCCGCCGGCGATCAAGAACAAGGCGCCGTAAAAGCCGATAGCCTGATAAGTAATCTTCCAAAACCCCACCACGCACCAGCCCATGCCAAGATAGCAGATCATAGAGAGCTTTTTATATTTGACAAGGTCAATGGCGGTAAAGGTTGCCGCAAAGGCGGTCATGCCCCAGATGATTCCAAAAAGGACCCAGCCTGCCGCCACATTCTGTTCTCGAACGGCACAGAGGGCGATGGGCGTGTAGGTTCCGGCAATCATCAGGTAGATAGAGCAATGGTCAATAATCTGGAGGACCTTTTTCCCGGTGCTGGGTTTTAATCCGTGGTAGACACTGGACATGGTAAACAAAATAATCACCATAGACCCATAAATCGCCGAAGAAACTACACCTATGGGGTTGTGATGGAGTGCCGCCATAATCACACAGAGGACCAGATAGGCAATCCCCCAGGCTCCTCCCACAATGTGAGAGGTCATATTAAAAACCTCTTCTCCCCTGGTATAATCTGGGAGAATCCGTTCCCTTAAGGACTGTCGTTTTTGCTTTTCTTTCATGAAATCATCCCTTTTTTCGCTGATAAAACCATTCTAGAATCAGTGTACATTTTAGATGCCAACCAATTTTAATGAATTGACAACTTCGTTGTCATGAATTGGCGTTCCGCCATGAATTGTTGCAAGCAACATGAATTGAATTGCCATTCAATGCACTTTAGTGCAATTCATGAGCCGCAAGGCTCAATTCATGAAATCTTTGATTTCAATTTATGCCGCAAGGCAATTCATTGAGTTTGCTCTGCAAACTTATTATACCACATACCTCCCAAAGCAGCAAGCTTTCAAGCCGGCTTTGCCCTTTGCCGTGCCCCCTGTGGTTTAGCATACCTTCATCCGTTTGATAGCACGGGGCTTGATCATCATCAGGGTGATGGTATGGAAGATACTTACCAAAAGCCAGGAGATGGGCCAGCAAAGATAGAGAATATCGATGCCGCCGCCCAGAATTTTCACCGCAACCGTTGCCCAGAAGATACGGAACCCGCAGGTGCCGATAAAGGCAGAAACCGCCGCAATCACCGAGCTTCCAAGCCCTCGCAAGGCGCCGGTTAAAACCTCCATAATACCGCAGAGGAAGTAGGGCAGACAGGAAAGGAGCATCCGCCTTGCTCCGTACTCCAGCGCCTGCGCTGAATCGGTAATATAGAACCCCAAAAGCGGTCTGGAGAACAAAACACTAAGCCCGCCCAGGAAAAGACCCACTACCGTGACACAAAGAAGGGTAACCCAGATGGTTTTGTTGATTCTCTTTTCGTTCTTTGCCCCGTAATTCTGGCTGACCCCGGTAAGGCTTGTTTGATAAAAAGCGTTCATTGCCACATAGACAAAACCCTCAATATTTCCCGCAGCGGCATTTCCCGCTATGGCAGCCTCCCCGTAGGCATTCACCGAGGATTGCAGCACCGTATTGGACAGACTGAAAAAGGAGGACTGGATACCAGCGGGAATCCCGATTGTTACAATTTCGGCCAGCTCCCTTTTATGAAAAGCAAGCCGCTTAAACTGCAGTCGGATTTCCTCATCGGCACGGGTCATAATCCAGACGACGGCAACGACAGACAGATAATTGGAAACCGCCGTGGCAATGGCGACCCCGGCAACGCCCAAATCAAAGAAGACTACCAAAATCAAGTTTAAACCCACATTAACAATTCCGGACAAGGAAAGGATATACAAGGGCCGTTTGGTGTCCCCTACCGCTCGCAGGATTGCCGCACCGAAGTTATAGGTCAAGGACGCTGGAACACCCAGGAAGATAATCCTCATGTACAGTACCGCACCGTCCAAAACCTCCCCCTCCGGGGTTCCCATCAGTACCAGTAAGGGTTTGCTGAAGAAAACGCCGGCAATGCCAGCCAGAACTCCCACGCAGACGCCCAGAAGCATGGCGGTATGCACTGTTTTTTTCATTCCAGCTTTGTCATTTGCCCCGAACTTCCGGGATACCACTACACTGGCTCCCAGAGAAAGTCCAATAAAGACATTGACCAGAAGATTGGTGACCGAGCTGGTGGCTCCCACCGCCGCCATGGCATTAGAGCCGGCATACCGACTGACCACAATCAGATCCGCCGCATTATAGAAAAGCTGAAGCAGGCTTGCAAAAATCAAGGGGATTGCAAACCGTACCGTATTTTTGAAAATGGAACCCTTGGACATATCCAGCTGAAATTGTTTCGCCATTTCTCTCACTTCCTGTTTGGTTGGTTGTTGCAACACATTTTCTATATGGTTTGCAGGGACCGGCGGGAACGCTGCCTCTGCAATTTTTCTCAAATTTCATCCCAACATCAATGCTTCCATATTCTCCTGGGAATACTCCACCTCGGCAGAATACATCCTGGCAAGGTCTGCCATAGTTTCGATCCTGATGTTTCCGGTTTCCTGCCGGTGTTTATCCCAAAGGGCACCTATCAGGTAACAACTCATCAGGGCAAATCCCACTCTTTCAGCATAGTTTCCGTCCCAGCTTGCACCGCTCAAGTGCCGGAAAATAAAATATACCGCCAGCTGCTCCATGGGGAGCTGAAATTCCGGTTCTTGAAAAATCCCCTCGTCAAAGGCAAAGCCTTGTAGTCCTTCCAGCTCCTTGGTCCAGGCATCATCCAACCGTTCCAGGGTCAGATATTGTTGCCGGAGCTCCTCCAGGGAAAAGCCAAAAGAAATCCCATATTCTTCCGCCAATCCCGAAAGCCGCTCCTTCACACTCTTCTCCCGCTCCTGCAGGACAGAGAAGATCCTTTGCCGTTTTGCAAAAAAGATTTGTTCTTCTTCCAAACAAGTCACATCCCCGGGCAAGGGAACCGAAAAGGGTTCCGTTTCCGTCAAAATCACCCGTGCCGCCTCCTGGCAGCAAAGCCCCAGCCCCGTTTCCCAAAAAGAATCATAGAAATTTCGGAACCTGGGATGTAAGGTGCAGATATCACAGAGAGCATCCTCGCCCTGCTCACAGATAATCTCACAAAGTCCGTTTTCCTTTAAAAAGGGGCATCGTTCCCCCGCTCCCAGGATAAAATGAGGCGTCTCCCCCTCAACACTCTTTCGGATTCGCTCCCCCAAAGGAGTATCCAAGGATTGATAAAACTCCATGGTTTCTTCATCAATCTCAATTTCCCAGCCAATGCAACAGTTATGCCGACACTGGTCTGCAATACACTTGAATTTGTGATAATAATTAGGCACTGCCTCTTTCATATCGTTTCTCCAATATATTTTATTGACTCAAACACCAAGATACTTTCTCAGTTTCTCTGCATCTCCTTGGAAAAGATAGCCACGGATTCCCGCCGTTTCTGCCCCTTGCAGGTTCTCTTTTCGGTCATCAACAAAGAGGCACTCCTCGGGCTTTAAGGAATAGGTATCCAAAAGGTATGTAAAAATCTCCCGATTGGGCTTGACCATGGCAATCATCCCCGAGAAGACAACTCCATCGAAGCATCCCAGAAGCTTTTCAAGCCAGGGAACCTCCCGGTAACTCTCTGCAAAGCCGATACTGATGTTAGAGAGGAGGTAGAGCTTTTTCCCCGCCTTTTTCAAGTCAAAAACCAGCTTTTCCATCCCTGGAACGGGGGTCAGAGTTTTGACCCAGCTATCATAGACCAAGCATCCAAGCTCCCAATGCTCCTCCGGCAGACGCCGGCGGATTTCTGTTCTTACCTCTTCATCGGTGATACTCCCGTCGTCTAATCTGTCCCAATACGCCCGGTCAAAGACCACCTCACTGATGGTTTTTCGAAGTTTGGCGTCCGGCACATAGGGTTCTGTCAGCATTTCTTCATAGAAATTCGCCAGCACATTTCCAAAATCAAAAATATAGTTTTGTATCATAGTTTTTCCCTCATTCTCCCGTCAGCTGCTGTCATTTTCAACTGGTGACAATTTGTCACCGTTTCATTTCCTTCTTCTTTTAATCGCTGCTTTAATTTGTTCCAGTACTTTCTGCCATCTGCACTATCTGTAAGAACAGATACAACATCAACAACGGAAAAATACCATTCTTCTGTTTCTTCATTCCATGCAGTTCTTATTCTTTTATCTTCAAATATTTGTATTTTATTATCCATCTGTATAACCTCCATAAAAGAGTTTTATCAAACTATAAATTTTTGACATCAAGAGGTTTAAAATCAGTGAACAATTTAGATGCCAACCAATTTTAATGAATTGACAACTTCGTTGTCATGAATTG
>JAGALN010000040.1 GCA_017625185.1 Clostridia bacterium | reverse complement strand
GGGTATTTTTCTGCTGCATCCTAGAAAACAACTCGTCCGCTTTCATACTATCGGGGACGAAGTATGGCTCCCGCAGAATACTGCGAAGTCCGGATTTCTGACCGCCGTTTAGCAGGAACCGATAGAAATCCCGACTATTGACAGTGCCAATCACGTTGTCAATATCCTCATCACAAACCGGATACCGGGTATGGGCAGTTTTATCAATGTACGCCTGCCACTGTTCAATGCTATCCTCGATCCAGAGGACGCAAACCTCTTTTCGATGCGTCATAATATCCTCCACCGGCTTGTCATCCAGCTCAAAGATATTATGAATCATCTCCTTCTCGTCATCATCAATGGCACCGCTCTCGGAACCGATATCCACCAGCATCCGAATTTCCTCTTCGGTAATTTCTTCCTCCAAATCATGGGGACGAACGCCAAAGAGATAAGCAATCAAGGTTGATACCAGTTCGGGAATCCACAGAAACGGTTTCCCGATTCTTGCCACCAGAATGCTGTAAGATGCAAAGAAAACAGCAAGCTTTTCCGCATACTTACCAGAAACCCGTTCCGGAATCTGCTTCCAGAAAACCAGGCAGAGAAAAACCATGCCAAATCCAAAAATAAAAACCGTCAATCCTGTGGCAAGATTTTTGTTCTCCACGCCCCAGTCCAGAAACAACTGAAACAGACTTCCGCCGTAGCCAAAGACGGCCAAAGCCAGAAACAAAAACCCCAGCAGATATTCCAGATAGGACAATGCACCAATCAATCCGGATGAGTTTCTTCCTAAATAATTAGCCAAGCGTTTTGCCTTTTCGTTATTCTCCGCAAGCTGTTCCAGCTTCTTATCATTGATGGAGGTGCTGGCTCCTCTTGCCAGTGCGGTTAAGAATCCCCACACCAAAATCACAAAGAGTGCCAGCGGCAACGATCGGGGAGGCAAAGTATCCAAAATCAATCATCCTTTCGGTTTTAGGTAGTTACCTTCTTTTTCTTCTAATAGTATAACAGATTCCGCTCCGTTTGTCAAAACCCAATTCTCACCTCATTTTCCTCTCTTTTTTTCCTAAAAATCAGTAGCAGAAACCGTCTTTTTGAACAAAAAACGGAAATTGTTAACAATTTGTTCACAAATGACCCAATCGCCGAGTTCATGCGGGATTGACCAACCCCCTTTTTTGAAAAAAGGGCGTTTTTTCATGGTTTTTTAGGGTGATAGGTTGACTTTGCACCCAAAAAAAGGTATAATGGTCAGCGGATTTGTGAAAAGTCAGTCAAACAATCCAACCAAATGTATGCTGGAAGGTAGGTGAACCGAGAAAAGTAAGCATAACGTTTTTCTAAAATTTTGGAGGTTTTATTTTGAGTTTTAAAAAAGGAAATATCAAGAGAATGCTTGCAGCAGTTTGCGCATTCATCGTAGTATCTACTTTTGCAATATCGCCGGCAACGGCTACTGAGGAAGAGCCTTGCGACTACGGTCAGCTCTACTGTGTGGTCAACGCCGACTCGTTAAATGTCCGTTCTTCTGCATAAGAATGTGGAAAAACTCGGCGCTGACGCGGTTTTTGTAATAAATTACGCGGAAGGATTTCGACCCGCTCAAGGAGACCTTAATAGGCTGGCAAAGCACATCTCCCTCTGCCTCTATGGAAAAATGCCTTTTAACAGCGTCAAGGTAATGCCAGAAAAATCCCTTTTTCAAGGTGGTTGCAAAGCTCGGAAAACGCTTTATCGTAAAGGAAAGAGCAATCTGCAAAAGCTGCGGAATTACATCCTCCTTAAAGTACACCGAAAGTCTGAAAACCTGCTGTCTGCCATGCT
>JAGALN010000039.1 GCA_017625185.1 Clostridia bacterium | reverse complement strand
CCAATGGCAACACCGGAGCCGTTTAAGGTATGAACCAGCTGTGCCTTGTCCTTGACAGAATTCTTATATTTGATATTGGCACGTCTTGCCTGGAAATCCTCAAAGTTGCTGCAGGAGGAAATCTCCACAAACCGGTTGTAGCTTGGCATCCAGACTTCGATATCGTACTTCATGGCAGCGGTAAAGCCAAGGTCGCCGATACAGATTTTTACCACACGGTAGGGGAGCTTTAAGAGCTTTAATACATCCTCTGCATCTGCTACCAGCTTTTCCAGCTCCTCATAGGACTGCTCCGGCTTGGTAAACTTCACCAGCTCTACCTTGTTGAATTGATGCTGACGAATGAGTCCTCTGGTATCCCTGCCTGCAGAGCCTGCCTCTGCACGGAAACAAGCGGTGTAAGCACAATATTTGATGGGGAGAGCATCTCCGTCAATGATTTCGTCACGGTGCATATTGGTAACAGGAACCTCCGCAGTGGGAACCAGGAAATATTCGGTATCTGCCACCTTAAAGGCGTCCTCTTCAAACTTGGGAAGCTGACCGGTACCAATCATGCTGTTTCTGTGTACCATAAAGGGCGGGAAAATCTCCTGATACCCATGCTTTTCGGTATGGGTATCCAAAAAGAAGTTCATGATAGCACGCTCCAACTGGGCACCGGCACCACGATAGACAGTAAATCTGGTACCGGTAATTTTAGCTGCGGTTTCCGGGTCTAAAATATTCAAATCCTTACCTAAATCCCAGTGTGCCTTGGGTTCAAAATCAAACTTGGTGGGTTCTAAAAACCGGCGGATTTCAATGTTATCCTCGTCGGTGTCCCCGTCCGGAACAGAGGGGTTGGGAAGATTGGGAATGGTGTAGAGAATTGCAGTGATTTTTTCATCCAATTCCCTTAATTTTTCGTCGCATTCCTTGATGGCGGCAGAGAGCTCCTTCATTTCTGCAAAGACAGCCGCGGTGTCCTCGCCGTTCTTTTTCATCATGGGAATCTTCTTGGAAACGGCGTTTTGTTCCGCTTTTTTCTGTTCTGAAACGAACAAAAGCTCCCGATGCTCCTTGTCAAGAGCAAGCAGACCTTCGATGTCTACTTCTTCCTTTCTCCGGGAGAGTGCTTGAATCACTGCCTCGGGGTTGCTTCTTAATAATTTCATATCAATCATGGTGGTTTTTTCCTTTCTCATAAGTTTTTAAAAATTCATAGAAATCAGGTGGTAGGGGTCATCTTCCCCACGACCCGCCTTTCATAGCAAAATAGCAACGGCTCTTTTGGCAAAAGCAGTCCTCTGCTCCCTACTCCATCGGCAAAGTTAGCTGCTTTACCAGGGTATCGTAGGCGGCTTTTTCTTCTTCGGTCAGGGCGGAAGGGTCGTTAATTTTCAGCTTCAGCCGTTCTGCAGCCTCCCGTTCTTTTCCAGAGAGCGCCAGAGCATAAACCTCACTTAAGGTCTGATAAACCGTCAGCGCCTGCTCCTGCTCGGCAGAATTGGTTTTCAGCGCCTCTGTCTCTTTCTTTAGTTTGTAGTTTTCATCCTCCAGCCGAACAATCTGATTCTGGATGTCTACATTAAGCTGTGTCTGCTGGTTGATTTGCTCCTCGTAATGTTCTTCCCGATTATCAGCCATAGCAGCAATGAGAATCAGGAGTACCGCTGCCAGAACCATAATCACGGCATAGGTCCCCAAATTCTTTCTTCTTTTTTCTTCTGACATAGTTCTTCTCCCTGTGATGTGACTTATCTACATAATAAATGATATGGAATGGGTTGTGGAAAATTTTTCTGTAAGGATAAACCCCTTCATTTTCACACCCAAATTCAAAATACACTCAAATTTTCGTTTTAAGACCGATTTAACCCTTTTAAGTGTCATTTCATGCCATAACATGATTTTGTCGATTTTAGACCTATTTTTAGCTTGTCGATTTTTGTCGAACTACCGACGAAGTTCAAATAAGATTCTTTCTAAATCGTCCTTGCTATAATATTCAATCTCAATTTTACCTTTTTTGGCACCCTCACGGATTTTTACCTTGGTTCCCAGGCGGGAGCCAAGGGTTGATTCCAGATCCCGATAATACTTCTGCATCATAGGGTTCTGGGATTTGGATTGATTTCCTTTTGGTTTGCCAAGGTCGGATACCAGTGCTTCTGCCTGACGGACATTCAAACCTTCCTTAATAATACGTTCTGCAAGAGAGAGCTGCAGGGCTTCATCCTCTACCGGCAGCAAGGCTCTGGCGTGTCCTTGGCTGATTTCTCCATTAATCAGCAGGGTTTTTACATCCTCCTGCAGGTTACAAAGCCGCAGGGCGTTGGCAACGGCACTTCGGCTTTTGCCGACCCGGTTGCTGATTTCCTCCTGGGTTAAAGCAAAGGTTTCCATCAGTTTCCGGTAGCCTTCTGCCTCTTCGATGGGATTCAGGTCCTCTCTCTGGAGGTTCTCCACTAAGGCAAGCTCCATGACGGTTTG
>JAGALN010000038.1 GCA_017625185.1 Clostridia bacterium | reverse complement strand
GTTCACATTGATTGCAGGCAGAAAGGCGATGCCTTCTGCACAGCAAAAAAACCGTTCCCATACGGAACAGTTCAAAGCAGGTCTTCCGACTCATCTTCTATCGGGTTGTCCCGGCGATTTTTGGATTCTGCCTTCTCAGTTTCCCAATGACCGGCTTTCGCCGACGAAACCAAAACCATTCAAAGATATACGGCGACAGGTATCGTCACGGATTCCCACCGTGTTCCCTTTTCACCTGCGGCACCCACCCGGTACCGCCGACACTTTGTGTGAAGCAATATTGATTTTCTCTTATTTTATCACGTTATCCATGTTTGTCAAGTATAAATGCGGGAAAAAACAGAGCAGGTGCCGGCGTCCTGGACGGTCCACAACAATAAAATGCCCTTAACAACACGCCATAGGACATTTTTTACACCTCCTTAAACACCGCAATATCATTGTGCAAAAAGATTAATCCGGCCTTGATTTTTCTGTAAAACTATCTTTTTTGAGAAAACCCAATTTTTTTCGTAAAATTACTGTACAAATGAGGTTTGATATGTTATAATTTTAACAGGAATTTTGAAGAGAAAGAAATTCCGCAAGGAGCGTAAACAATGGAAAAAAGAATATCAGATTCCGTCATCAACCGGTTGCCTCGCTACTACCGACACCTAACTGATTTGTTGGAAAGCGGTACCGAGCGGATTTCCTCCCGGGAGCTCAGCGAAAAAATGAACATTACTGCATCTCAAATCCGTCAGGATTTGAATTGTTTCGGCGGCTTTGGGCAACAGGGTTATGGCTATAACGTCGAGCTCTTACGAAACGAGATTGCAAAAATTTTAGGTCTGACCCAAGGGTACACTGCCATCTTAATCGGTGCCGGACACATGGGTCGCACCTTTGCCACCAATACCAAATTCGAGTCCAGAGGCTTTCGTTTGATTGGCATCTTCGATACAGACTCTAAAAAGATTGGGCAGGAGGTTGCCCGACACACCATCCGGGATTACAGGGAAGTGGGAAGTTTTATCGAGGAACACCAACCCCAGATGGCGATTCTCGCCGTTCCCAAGGATGCCATGCACAATGTGGCAGAGGAAATGATTGCTTACGGCATCCGTGCCTTTTTAAACTTCTCCTATACCGAGCTTTCCAGAGAAGATGAGGATATTGTTGTAGAGAATGTCCATTTGAGCGATAGCCTGATGCGGCTTTCCTATAAGCTGCTTGAGAATAACAAGAAAAATACTGTCACATCACAGAAATGAGGGAAAAGCCATGAAGGTATATGCCTTGGTCGGCAAATCCGGAACTGGGAAGAGCCATCACAGTCTGTCAGTTGCCCGGGACAACGGGATTGACTATATCATCGACGACGGACTTTTGATTGCGGACAACCGTATCATTGCGGGCCGTTCCGCAAAACGTGCCGCCACCAAGGTTGCATCGGTTCGTACCGCCATCTTCAGCGAAGCAGACCATGTTCTGGAGGTCCGCAATGCTATTCGGGATAATCAGGCAGAATCCCTCCTGATTATCGGGACCAGCAATAAAATGGTTGCCCGGATTGCAGAGGCACTGCAGGTTGCACCCATCGAGAAAATCATTCAGATTGAAGATGTTTCCACTCCCGAGGAGCGAGCTGTCGCCTATGAGATGCGGAACAAACAGGGAAAACACGTCATCCCCGTTCCTACCTTTGAATTAAAAAAACAGTTTTCCGGGTATTTTATTGACCCGCTGAATTTATTATTTAAGAAAAAGGGGCAGACTATCATGGAGGAAAAAACCGTCATGCGTCCCTCTTACAGTTATCTTGGGGAGTACAAAATCTCTCCTAAGGCAATTTCCGATATCTGCACCTATGAGGCGATGCAGTTTTCTTTCATCCACAGGGTACTTCGGATGAAAAATGATTCTACCCCGGACGGGCAGCTTATTTTAGATATTGATGTATCCATGTATTTCCCCTGCCGGGTCTCCCAAAAGGCAGCTCTTGTCGCCCGGCGAATTCAGGAAGCCATCGAAGAATTCACTTCCATCAATGTCCGGAAGGTGAACATCAATGTCAAAGCTCTGCAGATGAAGAATGCAGAATAATTTAATTTTGAAAATTGATTAAATTTATATACTATGGAGGTTTTGCAAAATGTTAGTTACAGGTAAAGAAATTCTGGATCATGCACACAAGAACGGTTATGCCGTTGGTGCGTTCAACTTTGTCAACATGGAGATGCTGCAGGCAATCCTTTCTGCTGCGGAAGAAGAAAAAGCTCCGGTTTTCGTTCAGACTTCCGAGGGTGCTCTCTCTTATGCCGGTGTTGGCATGCTCTCTGCGATGGTCCACCAGCTGGCAAGTGAAGTCAGCGTTCCGGTGGCACTTCACTTGGATCATGGCGGTAGCTTTGAAACTGCAGTAAAGTGCATCAGAAACGGTTGGTCTTCCGTTATGATTGACGGTTCTCATCATCCCTTAGAAGGCAATATTGAAGTTTCCCGCCGGGTTGTTGATGTAGCCCATGCAAGCGGTGTTTCCGTTGAGGCAGAGCTGGGTCGTCTGGGCGGTATTGAGGATAACATCTGCGTTGACGAAAAAGATGCTATGTACACCAACCCTGCTGAAGCAAAGCAATTTGTAACCGAGTCCGGTGTTGACTATCTGGCAATCGCCATCGGTACTGCCCATGGTAAGTACAAGGGTGTCCCCAAGCTGGATTTTGACCGTTTAAGCACCATTAAGCAGGATTTGAATATGCCTCTGGTTCTTCACGGTGCATCTGGTGTAGACGAAGAGAGCATCAAGAAAGCTGTTTCCTTGGGTATCAACAAGATCAACATTGACACCGAACTCCGTTGTGCCTACACCGATAGACTCCGGGCATATCTGGCAGAAGATACCGAGGTTTATGACCTGAGAAAATATATCGGTCCTTCCCGTGAAGATGTAAAAGCAAAGGTAATTGAGAAGATTCGTCTCTTCGGCTCCAACGGCAAAGCATAAAACCGGTACTTGAAAATCAGGCAATCTTGGTCCGTGGCATGGGCGCGGCAAGACAGTTACGCCTTGCCAAACCTCTCCCCGAACAAATCTTACCTAATTTTCTGTGTACTTCATTTGTTGTGTAAACCGATTTTACAAAAAAGATGAGAAGCTAAATGCTTCTCATCTTTTTTGCGTTCTTCTATTCTTCCTCTTCCGGCTGGTACAAAACCTGCACCTTGCCGATTCGTCTGCCGTCCAATTCCTTGACCGTAACCTGAAAGTTCCGGTCAGTAAAGGTATCCCCGATTTCAGGAATTTTTTCCAATTGCTCCATCGCCCATCCGTTGACGGTATTCTGTGCAATATCACATTCCATTTCGAAAAGCTCGAACAGTTCCTCCACATCGGCACTGCCGGATACCAGATATTCGTTCTCTCCAATCCGTTCCATATCCTGCACAACAGCATCGTGCTCGTCCCAGATTTCCCCTACCAGCTCTTCTAAAATATCCTCCATGGTAACAATACCCATGGTTCCGCCATATTCGTCGGTAACAACCGCCATATGGGACTGAGACTTTTGGAGGTGCTTAATCAGCTTGGAAATCTTGATGGAGTCCGAAACAAAGATGGCGGGCTTGATGATATCCTGCAGGGTCTGACCCTTGGTGTGAATCATCACAAAGAAGTCCCGCTGATGCACCACACCAATGATATTGTCAATGGTATCTTTATAGACCGGGATTCTGGAGAATCGGCTTTCCATAAAGACACGGTAAATCGCCTGATGGTCTTCCTCCACATCCACCGCCGTCAGGTCTACCCGGGAGGTCAAAATATCTCCCGCCTCCAAATCCTTAAACTCAATGGCACTTTTAATCAGGTTGCCCTCCTGCTGGTCAATCTCGCCTTCGCTCTGGGCTTCTTCCACAATGGTCAAAAGCTCTTCATCGGTAATCCCCCGGCTCTCTTTGGTTTTAAAAACCCTCTGGAGCATTTTCTTCCATAGTCCAAAAATCCAGTTAAAGGGAGTCATAACCCAGATAAGAACCCGCATCACCGGTGCTGATGTCATGGCGAAGGACTCCGGCGCCTCTTTGGCTAAACTCTTAGGCGAAATCTCACCGAAAACCAGAACCGTCACTGTCATCACCACTGTGGAGAGGGTTACGCCGTAAACCGGAAACAGTTTCAAAAACAATACCGTGGCAAGTGAAGATGCCGCAATATTAACCACATTGTTTCCGATCAAAATACTGGACAACAAATCATCATACCGCTCGGTTAAGGAAAGTGCCAGAGCGGCTCTTTTGTTGCCGTCATTTGCCAGATTCTTCAGTCGAATCCGGTTGAGAGAGGAAAAGGCTGTTTCTGTTGCCGAAAAATATGCCGAACACATCACAAGTACAATCAAAACAAAAATCATACTCGTACTACTACTGTCCATAAGGAAAAATTCCCCCTAAGTTCAAATTATTACAGCTATTGTACCATAGCTTTTTTAGAGAATCAACCTTTTTTCTGCTTTTGTCATTTTCTTTTAATACATTTTTTTGAACCACCACATTCATTTGGCAGGATAGAAAAACAAAAAACTTCTTAAAATAATGATGCAGGAGGTTTTTTGTCATGTTTTGTTTACGTTTGTTTCTTTTTTATGATTATCTTACAGGGCGAGTCTATCTCCCCATTTATGTTTTCCAGGGATAGCATTAAAAAACCTGCCGTTTCTAATGAACCGGCAGGAAAAGATACATAAATTCCCCAATTTTTGTTCATTCTAAAGGGAAGAAACCACTCTGGAAAGGAAGGAACTCTATGTCCCAATATTTGATTACACCCGGGGAACCTCTCCATGGTACCGTTGCCATCAGCGGTTCCAAAAACGCTTCCCTGCCCATTCTTGCTGCCGGGCTTCTATCGAAAGAGCCATCTACCTTTGAGGGCATTCCCGTCCTTTCTGACACTGCTCATATGATGGAACTGATTGCTTGCGTTGGAGGCAATGTTGACCAATTAGACCCTTCCACCGTTTCGGTTTCCCTCTCCGAAGACAGCAAGCGAAAAACTCCATCCTTGGAGCTTTTCAGCCGACTTCGTGCCTCTTTTTTGGTTATGGGTCCACTCCTTGCCCGCACCGGCAGGGCAAGGATTCCTCTCCCGGGCGGTTGCCAGATTGGAGCTCGCCCCATTGACCTGCACCTGAAGGGCTTTTCTGCCATGGGTGCTAAAATCAAGCAAGGCCACGGTTATGTAGAGGCTCGTTGCGACCATTTAATGGGCAATCGGATTTATCTGGACTTCCCCAGCGTAGGTGCCACCGAGAATCTTCTCCTTGCTGCCTGCCTTGCCCATGGGGAAACCATTATTGAAAACGCTGCTGCCGAGCCAGAGATTGCCGACCTTGCCCGCTGTCTTTCTAAAATGGGAGCAAAGATTCAGGGCGCCGGCAGCGACACCATTACCATAACTGGCAAGGATTCTCTTTCCGCCTGCCGTCACACTGTCATTCCCGACCGGATTGAAGCTGGAACCTTTCTTGCCATGGCGGCAGCCTCTCGTGGGGATGTTACCTTAACCAACATCTGTCCCAATCATGTCAAGCCGGTCATTGCCAAACTGGAGGAGATGGGCTTTGATCTGGAAGCCGGAGAGGATTTTCTCCACATTTCTCCCTGCGAAAAATTCCGGGCAGTCGACATCAAGACCTTGCCATACCCCGGTTTCCCCACCGATATGCAATCCCAATTCATGGCCCTCATGAGTGTTGCCGACGGCACCGGTGTTGTGGTGGAAACCATCTTCGAAAACCGTTTCATGCAGGTCCCGGAACTACTGCGGATGGGTGCTAAAATCAAGCTAGACGGACGAACCGCCGTCATTGACGGAACCCGAAAATTAAGCGGAACACAAGTCAAGGCAACCGACCTTCGTGCCGGTGCTGCCCTGGTCATTGCCGCTCTTGCGGCTCAGGGCGAAACCCGAATCACCAACATTGAACACATGGAACGGGGATATGAGCATTTCGTGGAAAAGCTCTCCTCCTTGGGCGCAAAAATTGAAAAGCTTGAAACAGAATAGTTTTGCTATTCGTGAATCATTTTCGTAATATCCCGGCGGAGCCGAAGGATAATCCGTTTTTCCAGCCGAGAGATGTAGGACTGAGAAATCCCAAGCATATCCGCTACTTCCTTTTGGGTCTTTTCTGATTCCCCACCCTTCAGCCCGAACCGAAGCTCCATAATCCGCCGCTCCCGCTGACTTAGCTTTTCCATGGCAAGTCGCAACAACTGCTTATCTACTTCCTCGTCCAGTCCCCGCCAGATAATGTCCTCCTCAGTTCCTAAAATATCCGAAAGCAAAAGCTCATTCCCGTCCCAATCCACATTCAAGGGTTCATCAATGGAAACCTCTGTTTTGATGCCGTTGTTCTTCCGCAGGCACATCAGAATTTCATTCTCGATACATCGGGAGGCATAGGTGGCCAGTTTGATTTTCTTATCAGTCTTAAAGGTGTTGATCGCCTTAATTAACCCGATGGTGCCGATGGAAATCAAATCCTCAATTCCAATCCCTGTATTTTCAAACTTTCGCGCTATGTAGACCACCAACCGAAGATTCCGTTCGATGAGGGTCTTTTTTGCCTCTTCCCGTTCCGTCGGTTGGTCCAGCTTGGATAACAGCAGTTCTTCCTCTTCCCGTCCCAGAGGGTTCGGCAGTGTTTCGTTGCCTCCTATGTAATAAACATCTTTTGGGGGAACGCCAAGCCATCCCCGTAAGATTTGCAGTAATTGCTGCAAATACACTTTCCACTTCTTTCCCATGTTCTCTGCCTCCTTCCTCTATCTTTTCCCGCAAAATCTGCGGATTACATATCCCAGAATACAATCCATCCCTCGACAATCTCCCTTTCACAATCCCCATAAGAGGCTGCTCTGCCAACTCATACCTTTGACTCAAGCTCTCCACGTTGTCCGGATAAAAGGCAGGGATTTGACTCGCTCCGCTTGCGGTATGCAGGGACAGCCAAAAGCTGTTTTGGGGCGTAATGCCGCCCAGGACCTTTTCCTCCACCAGTAACACACCCTCGCCGGTCACCGGCGCTGTCAGTTCACAACCGGTATCCATCAGGGCTGTGATGGTAATTCGATGTTCTCCCAAAGAAAATTTCATGGGTACCAAAATTTGATCCCGGGAGAAGTTTCGGACACAGATGCTCCGGTACCAAAAAAGCAATCCATAGGACAAAAAAATCCCCGCCAGTAAAAGTCGAATATCCATGAGAAAATAGAC
>JAGALN010000037.1 GCA_017625185.1 Clostridia bacterium | reverse complement strand
GGAGCTGGTTCTCCAGATACCGCACATAGGAGTAATGAGCAAGCTCCGCATTATTCACAAAGAGCACAAAGGTAGGCGGTGCGGTACTTGCTTGGGTTGCATAGTAAATCTTCAGCCGCTTTCCCTTATCCGAGGGGGGTTGCACCATGGCAATCGCCTCATTAATAACATCATTCAAAACACCGGTGGAAATCCGCTTCCGGTTCTGTTCCAGGACCGACTGAATCATCGGGAAGAGTCCATCCACCCGCTGACCGGTCTTTGCCGAGATAAAGACAGAGGGGGCATACATCATAAAGTTCAGTCCCTCTTTCACCCGATTCTGGAAGTTCTTCATGGTATTGGTTTCCTTTTCCACCAGATCCCACTTATTCACAACAACAATGCTGGCTTTTCCCTGCTCGTGTACATAACCTGCAATCTTGGAATCCTGCTCGGTAATTCCCTCTTCGGCATCAATCATAATCAGGCAGACATCTGCCCGCTCCACTGCCGAAAGGGCACGAACCACACTGTAACGCTCTACATTCTCATTGATTTTACCCCGCTTTCGCATGCCGGCAGTGTCAATCAAGACATACTTCTGTCCGTCCCGCTCATAACTGCTGTCGATGGCATCTCGGGTGGTACCGGCAATATTGCTGACAATCACACGATTCTCGTTCAAAATACGATTCACCAGAGAGGACTTTCCCGCATTGGGTTTTCCCACAATGGCAACACGAATCACATCTTCTTCCTCGTCACTCTCGGGTACTTCAGGGAACAGCTTGACCATATCATCCAACAAGTCGCCGATTCCCAAACCATGAATGGAGGAAACCGGATAGGGTTCTCCTACACCCAGGTTATAAAACTCATACATTTCCATAGGCGGGTTTCCGGGGTTGTCCACCTTATTACAGACCAGAAGCACCGGACGCCCGCACTTTTGCAGCATGGCAGCAACTTCTTTATCTGCAGCGGTCATTCCATCCTTCACATTAACCATGAACAGAATTACATCTGCCATATCCACTGCCAATTCCGCCTGCTCCCGCATCTGGGACAGAATGGTATCCTTACTGGACGGCTCAATACCACCGGTATCAATCATAGTAAAATTTTGGCCGCACCATTCTGCATCGGTATAGATCCGGTCCCGGGTAATCCCCGGGGTGTCCTCTACGATGGAAATTCTCTTTCCGCTCACTTTATTGAAAAAGGTGGATTTTCCCACATTGGGGCGTCCTACCACCGCAACAACCGGTTTCATTCTCTCTCCTCGCTTTCCTCTTTATCGATCCAATAACGCATCCAGAAGGGCGTGCCCGTCGTTGGGCACTACCACAGCCTTTATGTTGAGCGCATTCTCTACATCAGAAACAGTAACATCATCCAAAAAGATGGGTTCTCCGTGCCGGAGCATGGAGGATGACAAAAGCAGCTTGTCTCCCAACTCCCGACCCTTCAATTGGCTGATCAAATCACCGCCGGTAAGTAAGCCGGTCACCGTAATCTTCTCCCCAAAAAAGTGATTGATAATGGGAACGACCTGAACCAAATCCCCATCCAGTTCTTCGGTCAGCTTTTTCATGAAATCATAAGAAATCCGTCCGGTTACCACCGTCTTTTTCTTTTTGGGTTTCCGCCTTTTCCGGCTTTTCAATGCCCCGTAAAATTCGTCAGCAAGGGAAGCACATAAACCAACACCGTTTTCTATCTGGGGGAACCCCTCATACTCTTCAAAACCCGGCATCGGCATCTCTGCCATAATATAAAACTCATCTGCCAGATACACCAATCGGGTTCCATGGCTTTCCAAAAAGCGGTTCTGCCATCTTGTAACCTGCTCAACCACAGCGGTTGCCGACCCTTTGTCAAATCCCCGAAGAGGCTCCAGCTTCTCTCGGTGGTTAGAAAGTCCAACCGGCACAACAGAAACGCTCTCTAAACTGCCGCCCAACTTTCCCAAATCGGAAATGGTTCGGTTAAGCTCCTCCCCATCGTTCCAATCGGGGCAAAGGACAATCTGGGCGTTTAGGTTCAGACCTCCATCCACAAATCGTTTGAGATAAGAGAGCACCTCACCTGCCCGCTTATTGTGAAGCATTTTCACCCGCAGTTCCGGATTGGTGGTGTGTACCGAAACATTAATTCGGGGAATATTATAGCGAAGAATCCGCTCTACATCGGCATCCGTCATATTGGTCATAGAAACATAGTTTCCCTGCAGAAATGAGAGGCGATAGTCATCGTCCTTGAAATAGCAGCTCTCCCGCATATTTTCCGGCAACTGGTCTATAAAACAAAAAATGCAACGGTTATGGCATGCACGAGGCTGGTCAATTAACAAGGTTGGAAACTGGATCCCCAAAGGGAGGTAATCCTCATTCTCAATCCGGACCGTACGGTCTTCCAAGGCAATCTCAATTTCCTCCCGGCAGGAGGCATACATAAAATCAAGGTAATCGTTGATTTCGATACCATTGATGCTTTGGATGATATCTCCAACCCGGAGTCCAGCCTTCTTTGCCAGACTGCCACGGTCAATTCCTGCAATCCTCGCCGCCATCTTCGTCCTTTCCTTTCTGTTTCATTGAAAAATATAATCCTATAACTCCAATTACTTATTGTAACACAGTTTTTTCAAGAACGCAATATTTTCCAAAAGAAAAAAGATAATATCCTCTTAACAGATATTATCTTTTTTGAAAAACAAAGTCGTTGGTTATCGAATCATGCTATATGCACCCGTTTTCTCTGTCCAAGGCGGCATCAAGCATGAACTCCAGCTGCTCCATTTCGTCCTTGGTGGGTTCCCGATAGGAGGCGAATCGGAAGGGTAACTTCATAGCATCATACTTGACCTCACACATCTTTCGAAAGGGCAGAAGCTCCGTCTTATCAATGCAGGGATACTTTCGAACCAGCTTTGCCAGCTCTCTGATATTCTTTTCGGTATCATTCAGTCCGGGAATGATAACCTGCCGCAAAGTTACCGGTACCTTTTGTTCGTTCAAATATTCCAGAAAGGCAAGTGGTTCTTTCCAAGAACAACCCACATACCTCTGATAGGAGTCCTCATCGGTATATTTGATGTCCAGAAGTACCCGGTCGGTATCCTCCAGAAGCTCTTTGACCTCCGGATCTAGCAGACACCCCGAAGTATCCAGACAGGTATTAATTCCTCTTTGCCGGCACTCCCCAAAAATCTCCTTTGCAAACGCCGCCTGCAAAAGGGGTTCCCCGCCGGAGAGGGTAATTCCTCCCTCTTTTCCAAAATACTCACGGAATCGCTCCGCTTTCTCAACCAATTCCAACGCAGAATACTGCTGACCCTCATTGACCTCCCAGGTATCGGGGTTATGGCAGCAGCCACACCGCAAGGGGCACCCTTGCAGAAAGACCACAAACCGTACGCCTGGTCCATCCACTGTTCCCAGAGATTGAATGGAATGGATATAGCCTTTCATTTATAACACCTCATGGAAGGTACGGCTAATAACCTCCCGTTGCTGTTCACGGGAGAGCTTATGGAAGTTCACCGCATATCCGGAAACCCGAATGGTCAGGTTCGGGTATGCCTCCGGGTCTTCATACGCCTTGATCAAAGTTTCCCGGTTTAGCACATTGATATTGATATGGTGGGCATCCTTTTTGAAATAGCCGTCAAGGATGGCAACCAG
>JAGALN010000005.1 GCA_017625185.1 Clostridia bacterium | reverse complement strand
TACATAGCCGCCGGTATTGCTCTGGTAGACGGAATCTAAAGCTACTCCGGATTCAGAGGGGGTGAATTCTGACAAATCTACTTCTTTAAATGCACCGGCGTTTGGCAGAACCTCTGCCATGGAAGCCTCAAAATTTTTCTGGTTGTTTTCCAGAATGATAGGTTCGGTAATCATATTGACGAACGCCAAAAGTCCGGTGACGATGGCACAGATCAGTAAAAGCTTGATGGTTAAAGTTAAGGTTTCTTTCATGCTATGCTACCTCCTTTTTCAGCAGGGAGGTTCCGTAACGACGGGGTTTGCATACCCGGTCAATCAACGGTGTCGCAACATTCATCAAAAGGATGGAATAGGAGACACCCTCGGGATAGCCGCCCCAGATACGAATCAACACGGTGATGATACCACATCCCAAAGCAAAGAGAATTTGACCTTTGGGAGTAAAGGGGGTGGTGGTGTAGTCTGTTGCCATAAAAATAGCACCCAGCATCAAACCGCCCGAGAGAATCTGGTAGAGAGGGTCGCCGGTAAAAAGCCCGTTATGCCCGCCGAATATCCATGTTCCAAGGGCAACGGTGGCGATAAAGATAACCGGAACCCGAAGTCGGATGACCCCCATAATCAGGAGATAAGCACCGCCCAGCAGAAGTGCCAGAGCAGAGGTTTCTCCGATACATCCCCCTACGTTTCCGAAAAACAAATCAAGGTAGGTGGGGAGGTTCCCTGCATTCTCTGCATAGGCGGCAAGGGGCGTTGCAGAACTGACCGCATCCACTATGGGGAAGGTGGTCATGGGCAGTGCCCAGGAAGCCAGCAAAAAGGCACGGGCACCCAAGGCTGGGTTCATAAAGTTATGACCCAAGCCTCCGAAAAACTGCTTCACAATGATGATGGCAAAGAAAGAACCGATGACAGGCATCCAAAGAGGGATGCTTGCCGGAAGATTCATACCTAATAGGAGACCGGTTACCACAGCACTCATATCCGAAATCGTGACTGGTTTTTTTAGAATTTTTTGCCAGAGTCCTTCAAAAATCATGCAGGAAACCACGCAAAGAAGTACAACCAAAAGTGCACGGCTTCCGAAAACCAGACAGCCTGCAAGCAGGGCGGGAAGCAGAGCAATGATGACATGGAGCATAATTTTTTGCACAGAATCCCCGCCGGCAATATGGGGTGAATGAGAAACATATAATTTGTATTGCATTATGGCATCCCTCCTTACTTTCCTTTGGTTTGTGCGTTACGCATTTTAATTTTGGCTATCCGGATTTGCTGTACCTGCCGCCGCCGTGCGGGGCAGACATAGGCGCAGCTTCCGCACTCAATACAATCGGCAATGTTCAGTTTGTTGAGTTTTTCAAAGTCGTCCCGTCTTGAAAGAGAATCCAGCAAGTTCGGCTGGAGATTCATGGGACAAACATAAAGACATTTGGAACAACGAAGGCAGGAGGTTTCCTCCTCCAGATGTGCAGATGCCTTTCCAAAACAAAGAATACCGGAAGTACCTTTGATGATGGGGACGTCCAAATTGGGAACTGCGGTTCCCATCATGGGGCCGCCCATCAAAACTTTTTGCGGTGCTTCCAAAAGACCGCCGGATTGTTCTACTGCATAGCGGAAGGGTGTACCAAGGCGTGCCCTGAAGTTCATGGGGTTTTTGATGGCATCCCCGCCCAAGGTTACGATTCGGGTTGTCAAGGGAATCCCTTTGATGACTGCACGGGCAATGGCTGCTGCGGTGTCAATATTGGTTACTACACATCCTGCCTGCCAAGGAAGCTGTCCCGGCTTGAGCTTTCTGCCGGTTACGGCATTGATAAGCTGTTTTTCCGAGCCTTGGGGATACTTGGTCTTGAGGGGGACAATATGTATTTTTTTGACCGGAAACTCTTCTGCAACCGCTTTCATGTGGGCAATGGCATCCGGCTTGTTGCTCTCAATACCGATGTAGCCCTCATCCAGATTGAAAAGCTGAAGAATGATGGCAAGACCTCGCAGGATGGTTTTGGAGTTTTCCAGCATGGCACGGTGGTCAGAGGTAAGGTAAGGCTCACACTCGGCACCGTTAATGATGACATAATCAATGTTAGCATCTTCAGGGGGCGAGAGCTTCACATGGGTAGGGAAGGTAGCGCCGCCCATACCTACAACCCCTGCCTCCCGAATCAAGTCGATAATCTCATGGGGGGATAAATTGGTATAGTATTGCTCTGTTCTGGAAAAATTAGAATAAGGCGTGTCCTGATGGTCATTTTCGATAATTATGCAATCCGCCATGGTTCCGTTGGGATGCAGACGTTTTTCGATGGCTTTTACCGTGCCGGACACCGATGCGTGAATGTT
>JAGALN010000036.1 GCA_017625185.1 Clostridia bacterium | reverse complement strand
TTCATTTAGTCCGTTGCACCCTGATATTTAAAGTCAACCGTAACTACGGTACCAGGCTCCACAATGGTGCCTGCCTCTGGCGACTGCCCGCTGCAGACTGCGGCACCGCCACCCGGAACGCCACGGATTCTGGCATTGAGTCCCTCACTCTGGAGCATTGCCGCCGCAGAAGAGGCGCTCTCCCCCACAACCTTCGGTACAGTAACCGTTCGTTCCACCTTAGTATTTTTGGTATAGGCAACCACGGTAGACCCCGACGGCAATCTGGTATGTGCTTTGGGAATCTGGTCTACAATAACTTCATTCTCGTCGCCCTTGATACGAAGTCGGAATCCTGCCTCCGCCAAAAGGGTAGTTGCTTCTCCCTTGGTCTTCCCGGACAGATCCGGAACCTCAATGTCCACAAACTCCTTTTCGCTCTCGCTGTACCGAGGCTGCACGCCCAGGTATTGCAGCGTTTCTTCCATAATATTTTTCACAACAGGTGCCGCAATGATACCGCCGTAATAGGGCATCCCGATTTCCGGCTGGTCTAGAATCACCAGACAGGCAACCTGGGGGTCATCTGCCGGCGCAAAGGAGATAAAGGAAGCAATATACTTGCTATTACCACGGGGAATCTTCTCGGAGGTACCGGTCTTTCCGGCAATCCGGTAACCAGCAAGATAGGCGTTCTTACCGCCCCCCTGGGAGACAACCGATTCCAAAACCTGACGCATGGTTTCGCTGGTTTCTTTGGAAATGGGCTGACGAACCAGCTCCGGCTCGTTCTTTTCCACCACAATATTCTCCGAATTTACAATTTCCTTGACCAAATGAGGCTTATACAGCTTTCCGCCATTTGCCACCGCACTGAATGCAGTAATCATCTGGAGGGGGGTTACCGTAATAGACTGTCCAAAGGAGGAAGTCGCCAAATCCAGTTCGGTAAAGTTCTCCAAGGTAAATCCGGCACCCACTGCCTCACCGGGAAGCTCAATTCCGGTTTTTTCAAAGAATCCAAAGGCACGAACTCCGGTCAGGAAATCCTTTCCGCCGATTTTTTGTCCTATCTGGATAAATCCAGGGTTGCAAGAGTTCTGAACTGTCTGAGCAAAGGTCTGAGTTCCGTGTCCGTTCCGATTGGCACAGTGAATCCTCTCACTGAGTACCTGCTGAGAACCGGAACAGCTGAAGGTATCCTCCAGACCCACCGCCCCGGTTTCCAGTCCCAGTGACGCCACCACCGCCTTGAAGGTGGAACCCGGCTCGTAGGAATCCACCACCACCTTATTTCGGCGGACGGTCTGGATAACCTCATTGAACCGCTTGGTATACGCTTCTCCCTCCAATGCTTTTAATTCATCATCAATGTTTTCGTATTTCTCCCGGATGGCATCGGTAATCTCAAAGGGCGCATTCAAATCATAGTCCGGCTTGGAGCTTATGGCAAGAATCTCACCGGTATTGACATCCATGACAATTGCCGCCGCACCCATCTCCAGCTTATTGGCAATCCGGGCATTCTCCAGATGCTTTTCCACATACCCCTGAATGACCTCGTCAATGGTCAGCACCACACTGTTGCCGTCCTGGGCCTCAATATAGTTTTCGTAATGAGTCCCCGATTCCAGCCCGGTACTCTGCCGAGTGGTGACCACCCGTCCCGGCACACCGCTTAAGACTTCGTCATAAATATTCTCGATACCCTCAAGCCCCTGATTGTCCTTTCCCACAAAACCAATCACATGGGATGCCAGATTATTATAAGGATAGAACCGTTTGACATCCTCTACAATGTTAATCCCGGAAAGGTCATGATCCTCTAGGTACTTTCGCACCTGGTCTGCAACATCCTTCTCCACTTTGTCCTTAAGCGAGGAAAAGCTTTGGTTGGCATTGATTCTTGCCTCCACATCCTCAGCTTTCATATCCAGAATCTCTGCCAAATCCTTGGCTACCCGGGAGACAGACATATCGTTTTTCTCAATACTGTCCCGGAAAGCCTGGGGGCTGATGCTCATGGTTTCCGCCGAAACATTGCTAGCAAGAACCTTCAGGTTCCGGTCATAAATCTTTCCCCGCTTGGCACTGACGGTCATATCACTGGTCTGCTGCTGCAATGCCTCCCGGGAGAGCTTCTCTCCCCGGACAACCTGAATCCACGCCGTTCTGCAGGCAAGACCCACAAAACACCCGATGAATATCACCAGCAGGAGCATGATTCTGTTTTTCTGAGTTTTTCTACTTTGCTTCACTGCCATTTCCTCCATCCTCCCCGAGGGAGTCGATACATAAATAGCGGAGATATCCTACTACCATCCCCGCTATCTCAAATTTCAAAATTCTGTTATCTGTATTCCGTTTCTCTTCTAGTCTATGTAAGAACTTTCTATTTTAAAACACGGATTGCGTGAACCAATGCGCCTGGCGTTCCCTGCAATACCCGGTTTTCTTCCTCCCCATTTTCGGTTACCGTGGTATCCTCCATAGTAACATCCACATAGAACATCTGGCTAGTGTCTGGGCGAATCATTCCCAGCTCCTCTGTGGCATAGGTTTCCAGCGTCCCAAGTTCCAATGCCCTGTCCAGCTTTGCCTCCAGGAACTGATTGGCAGATTCCAGCTCGGCAATCTGCTGATTCAGCTTGGTAATCCGGTCATTGGTTTCCAGAATCATGGCGTAGCGATAAATCATCATAAAGCACATCACAAAGACGCCGGCAATAAAGGAAAAGGTCCGCAAAAGCCGTTTTTTCCGGGCAACATTTTGCGTCTTTGTCTCCTGCTTTTCCGGGGTTACCGTCCTGGGCTTTGCCGTAGGCAAAGGCCGGGAGAAGGGCGGATAAGCAGGATAGCTCCGGGTGTAGTCCGGCACGCTGACTGTAGCTCTGGCTGTTGTCTGCCCCTGATACCCGCTGCGATTTCCCGCAACGCTTCGGTAGCCTGCACGATTCTGTCTTTCCATTGTAGGTGTCGCCACAGTCCTCATCCTTTCCTTTATAGTTTTTCAATGACCCGCAGCTTGGCGCTATGGGCACGATTGTTCTCCTTTAGTTCTTGATCACCTGCAAGAATCGGCTTTCGATTCACCAGCTTTGCAGTAGGCTTTTTCCCGCAGACACAAACAGGAAAATCCTTTGGGCAGGTACATCCCTTCGCCAGATCGGCAAAGGTATTTTTTACAATTCTGTCTTCCAAGGAATGGAAGGTAATCACCGCAAGTCTGCCGCCCGGCTTTAACACATCCGCAAAATCACGAATGGCAGTATCCAGACCCGCAAGCTCGCCATTGACCTCGATTCGAATCGCCTGAAAGGTTCGCTTCGCAGGATGCTTGTCCCCGTATCTTGCCGATGGGGGAAACGCCTGCTTGATAATTTCGGATAACTCGGTGGTGGTTTCGATAGGTTTTTCCTGCCGATGCTTACCAATCGCCGCCGCAATTCTCCTGGCATACCTCTCCTCGCCGTAGGCGAAGATAATTTCCGAAAGTTGCTCCTCGGTGTAGGTATTAACCACTTTGTAGGCATCCAGCTCCGCATCCCGATTCATCCGCATATCAAGACGAGCCTCCATGTTATAGCTGAATCCTCGCTCCGGAATATCAAGTTGGGGAGAGGAGACTCCCAAATCCAGAATAGCACCATCCAGCTGCGAAACGCCTGCCTCCTGTAAAATTTCTTTGATTGCAAAAAAGTTTCTGTGGAAGAACTTCTTTTGGCAGGAATAGGTTTTTAACCGTTTCGCCGCCGCTTGGTGCGCCATGGTATCCCGGTCAATTCCAATCAGGCACCCGGCATCCGACAGCCTCTCACAAATCAGGGAGGAATGTCCGCCCCCGCCTAAGGTGCCATCGGCATAAATGCCACTTGGCACAACGTTAAGCAAATCCACGCTCTCTTCCAACAACACAGAAATATGATGAAATTCCATTTTCTGCCTCCTGCGCTCGGTTACATTCCCAGTTCTTCCATGATTTTTGCCACATTTTCTGTTTCAAATTCAGGACTTCCAATGTACTCTGTCCACGCCTGACGATTCCAGACCTCTACCTTTTCGGTATCGCCAACTACAACAATCTCTTTCTGCAAACCGGCATGCTCCCGAATCTTAGGCGGGATTACCACACGGCCCTGGCTATCCACGGTACACTCTTCCGAACCGCTGCCGAAGAACCGCTGCAAGGGTCGGCGCTGGCTGGGGGGAATGGTCATCAACAATTCTAAAAACCTCTCCCATTCCGCCTTAGGATAAATACTCACGCAATTATCCAGACCTTTGGCAACGACAAAGGACTCGCCCAAATCATGATGAACTTGGACGGAACATTGATTCTTCCTTTTTCATCAATATTCTGATAATACTCACCAATCAGCACCTTTGTCGCCTCCTTCTTTCCCGATTTTTTCTAGGGATAAAGTGGAAATACCGCTCTTGTTTTCATCCACTTCGATACACTTTCATCCACTTTGCTCCACTACCTCTTCATTCTAATCCATTTCGCAGAATAATGCAAGAGTTTTTTTAAAATTTTTTTAAATTTT
>JAGALN010000035.1 GCA_017625185.1 Clostridia bacterium | reverse complement strand
GCATGTTAGAAAGAGGAAGAAAACCCTTTTCCCGGAACAGTCCGTCCCAATCCACCTCCAAAAGCTCATGGAACACCCTCCGGATATCCTCACGCAGGAAGTCCCGCAGTTGGTTGATGCAATGAATATTTGGGGCTTCCAGCAGATTATGCAGGATATATTCCTTAATGATATTTCCCGAGGTCAGCCGATTTTTTCCATATCCAATCAAACCCCGTGCCGCCTGGTAATAGTCGGCTTCCTCTCCGGTTTCCCGGAAGGAGAGGAGTGCAGAAATCACCGGATCCCCCGCTATCTCTTGGTGAAACAAAAACAATTCCATAGGATTCAACCCCTTTCTTCGGGCAAAACCGGTGCCCGATCCAGTAAGGAAAGTGCCAACGCCACATTTTCTTCCGCTTTCCGGAGCGAACGCTCGCTTGCCTCGGACAGATCCCGGCAAAGTCGGTCATGGTTCCTTATAATCTCGTCAATATACCGCCGCAGGGTCAAGGGGTTCAGCCGTTTTGCAGATTCCACGTAGTGCTGATTCAAATAGTCCATGGTGGAATCCACCTTGGGGTCATAGGTCAAACCAATGACAGGAGTTCCCATCCTTGCGGCATAAATCAGGGTATGGAGCCGCATTCCTATCACAAATTCCGCACCGCCCACCAAAGCCAGAAGCTCTGCCGGATTCGGCTTGCTCCGGAGAAGGGCGCCGGGGTACTTCATCAATGCCGCCGTTTTTTCGGCAATGGGCAGATCCCGGGTATTCTGCATGGGGACAAAGAGAACCTCCATTTCATACTTGATGCGGATATAATCCGCCGCCTCTGCCACAATTTTTTCAAGGTTGGGGTCGCTGTTTCGCCAGGGCCGGAGGGAAATGACACAATACCGTCTTCCCTTGGGGATACCCGCCTGCTTCAAAAGCTCTGCTCCCCGCTCCGGCGTTGCCGCCGTCAGGGTAAAGGCGGGGTCTGCGGTAATCCGGATTTCCGGTTCGGTTACCCCAAACCGACGCAATTCCTCTAACGAGGATGGCTCCCGCAGGGTAATCAAATCCACCCTGTTTAGCACATGGCGGATGGGCTTGTGATTCTTCTCATGCCGGATGGGGCCGATGCCGTTGGCATAGAGCATCACTCTGGCACCCAGCTTTTTACTAAGCCAGATAATACTCAAGTAATAGGCAAGGGACTTGTCCGAGGTGACATCCTGAATCAAGCTCCCGCCGCCGCTGAGCAAAAGCCGGGTCTTCCGGAGGTTCTTTACAATCCGGAACAAATCGAATCGATGGATGGCGTCAATGCCATAGACCGCCTTGGTTTCAGCCGGGTCATTGGAAAGGGCGAGAATCCGGATGCCGGGCCGGGCAATGCGAAAACTTTCTACCATTGCCTTTAAGATAGAGTCGTCACCGCTATTGTGGAAGCCGTAATATCCCGAAATCATCACGTCGGGGGCGCCTTTGTCCAGGGTTATGGGGTGGGCAGAGAGGTAATCCTCCGCCTGCTCCAGATTCACAAGTTCAGTCCGGTTGATGGGAGTATCAAAAATCATGGACTGATACATGGTCATGGCATCCGCTGCCATGGTATCAATCGAATAGTGCTCACGAACCGTTTCCCGGGCAAACTCTCCCAGTGCCGCCTGCTCTTCCGGAGCAGCCTTCAGCACGGTTAAAATATCCGCCGTCAGGGTTTCGGTGTCCACCGGCTGGCAGCCACGGCAACAGAAGTTGGTGTCAATCCCCAGCTGCAGCTTACTTTCGTCATAGATACCGATATAGCCCTCGTTGCCGGCAATGATGGATGGCTTTTGACACGCCATTGCCTCCAAAGCCGCACGGCTGACCCCGATGAAAAGGTCCCCGCTTGCCACAAACCGATTGATATCGGTCCGGCTGCCGGTGGTAATCACCACCCGCTTCCCCATGGCGTCATTGACAGCGTTTGCCTCTGCCTCAATGGCAGTTAAGTCGTTGCCACCGCCCACAATCAGGATTTCCAGATTGGGAATCTCGGCGGCGAGCTTGGGTGCCGCCTCAATCAGCTTATGGGCAGCTAAGGAGCGATCGGTATCCATCCGGCTCACATAGACAATCCGCGTCTTGCCGGGAACCAGCCCGAACTCCTGGGCTATGGCGGAGTAATCGGTATCCGGTGCGAACTTCTCCAAATCAATTCCGTTGATGGTGACCCGGATTTGTTCCGGGGAAAGGCCATAGTTCTCCACAAGATAGTCCTTGATGTCGTCGCTGACTGCCAGGGAGCGGTCCCCCCACCGGGTCAGCAGATTATACGGAAACCGGGTGGTAAAAACCCAGTGGGCAGTGGTGACAAACCGAAAGGGTAGCTTTTTATGCAAAAGGGCACACAAAAACGCCGGAATCCGGGCATGGGCATGAACCACATCAATCTTATTTTCCAGGATTGTCTGCTTCAGCATCCGGTACGCCCGCTTCATACAAAGAGGATTCTTGCTGTGAAAAGGAATCCGGATATGGGAAACCCCTGCATCAGAGAGCTCCTTTTCGTAGGCACCGCCGTTGGATGCCACAAAAACCTCAACACCCTGCCGGGCAAGGGCCTTGGAAAGCTCCACGATATGGGTTTCTGCACCGCCGATGTCCAGTTTCATGGTCGCCATCAATACCCGCATGGTCATTCTCCTTTCCGTGGTTGGTGGTGTAATTTATTTATTGCAAGGACCGATCATAATCAATTTTTCACTCCTCCTATTGTACCCCAGATTCCCGCCCTGTGTCAAACCTTTTTTGGGGGTTTGATAAAAAACACAAGAAACCCCAAAAACGGACAAGAAAATACTGTCAATTTTTTCACAATAAAAAGGTTGACGGAAGGCACGGAAAGGGATATAATGTTAGCATATTAGCAAATAAAAATGGGGGTATGTCCCCAATGATAAAAGGAGGAGCTTAATTTATGAGCAGAGTTTATAACTTTTCGGCAGGACCCTCCATGCTTCCTGTTGAGGTACTGGAGCGGGCACAGAAGGAGATGCTGGACTGCAATGGCAGCGGTCAGTCCGTCATGGAAATGAGCCATCGTTCCAAGGAATATCAGGCAATTATCGACAAGACCGAGGCAACCTTGCGGGAAGTCCTGAACATCCCTGATAATTACAAGGTTCTCTTCCTGCAGGGCGGTGCATCCACCCAGTTTGCTATGGTTCCTTTGAACCTGGGCAACAAGAACAAAAAGGCTGACTATGTGATCACCGGCCAGTGGGCAAAGAAGGCGTATGCCGAAGGCGGCAGATACCTGGAAGCAACCGCCATTGCCTCCAGTGCAGACAAAACCTTCTCTTACCTCCCCAAGGTAGATAAGTCCATGCTGACCCCGGACGCTGACTTTGTACACATCTGTTACAACAATACCATCTACGGAACCCACTACAACACCATGCCTGACTTTGGCGATGCGGTTGTGGTTGCGGATATGTCCTCCTGCATCCTCTCCGAGGAAGTGGACATTTCCAAGTTCGGCATCATCTATGCCGGTGCCCAGAAGAACATGGGTCCCGCCGGTGTTACCGTGGTAATCATCCGTGAGGATTTAATCGGGGATGCTATGGATATTACCCCCACCATGCTGAACTATGAAACCCATTCCGAGAACGGTTCCATGTTCAACACCCCTCCCACCTATGGCATCTACATTGTGGGTCTGGTTTGCGAATGGATCAAGGAAATGGGCGGCATCAAGATCATGCACGAGAAGAACGTAGAAAAGGCAAAGATTCTCTACGATTTCCTGGATAACTCCAAGATGTTTAAGGGCACTGTGGTTCCCGAGGACCGCTCCTTGATGAATGTTCCCTTCGTAACCGATTCCGAGGACTTAAACGCTAAGTTCATTGCCGAGGCTAAGGCAAAGGGATTCATCAACTTAAAAGGTCACCGCTCCGTTGGCGGTATGCGTGCCAGCATCTACAACGCAATGCCCAAGGAGGGTGTTGAAAAGCTGGTTGCTTTCATGACCGAGTTTGAAGCAAACAACTAATTTTCAATAAAGTGAGGTTTTGAAACCATGTATCAGATTCAGACTTTGAATAAGATTTCCAAGAAGGGCTTGAGCCGACTTGGCGAAAACTACACCTGTGCCGACGAGGTAGCCAATCCCGACGGCATCATTCTCCGTAGCTTTAAGATGCACGATATGGAGCTGCCCAAGAGCCTCCGTGCCGTTGCCCGTGCCGGTGCCGGCGTGAATAACATTCCCATCGAGAAGTGTACCGATGCAGGTATTGTGGTCTTTAACACTCCCGGTGCCAATGCCAATGCGGTGAAGGAATTGGTTCTGGCGGGCTTGTTCCTGGCATCCCGTAAGGTGGTTCAGGGCATCCAGTGGGCAAAGACCTTAATCGGCGAGGGGGATGCCATCTCCGGCTTGGTGGAAAAGGGCAAGGGCAGCTTTGGCGGTCCCGAAATCGAGGGCAAGACCCTTGGCGTGGTTGGCTTAGGCGCCATCGGCGTCAAGGTTGCCAATGCAGCGCACCATTTGGGAATGGATGTGGTAGGCTACGACCCCTACCTGTCCGTGAACGCCGCATGGAGCCTGACCCGGTTCGCTCATAAGGCAAATAGCCTCCAGGAGGTGCTGGAAAAGGCGGATTACATCACCATCCATGTTCCCGCAACCCCCGAAACCAAGGGGATGTTCAACTCCGAGGCGTTTGCATCCATGAAAAACGGTGCACGGCTCTTGAACTTCTCCCGGGACAGCCTGGTTGACGAGTCTGACGTGATTGCCGCACTGGAAAGCGGCAAGCTGGCAAGCTATGTCACCGACTTTGCCACCGAAAAGCTTCTCCAGACCGAAAATGTTATCTGTATGCCCCACCTGGGTGCATCCACTCCCGAGAGCGAGGAGAACTGTGCGGTAATGGCAGCAGACCAGATGAAGAACTTCCTGGAAAATGGTAATATCATCAACAGTGTGAACTTCCCTGCCTGCGACATGGGTAAAGCGGTGGGCACCAGAATTACCATTCTCCATAAGAACATTCCCAATATGTTAAAACAGCTGACTGATGCTTTGGCAAGCAAGAATGTGAACATTGCCAACATGCTCAACAAGAGCAAGGGGGACAACGCCTATACCATGATTGATGTGGACGGCAACTGCGGTGCCGCTGCCATCGCCGAGATGGAATCCATCGACGGCGTTATCAAGGTAACGGTACTGTAAAACGATAATACATGACTTGATAGGGCGATGATTGCAGCTGCAATCATCGCCCTGCAATCTAATCCCTAATCCCTACGTTGGCAGTAACCCAGATGGTTGCGCACAATGTGTGAGGAAAGTCCGGGCTCCATAGGACAGGATGCAAGCTAACGGCTTGTGGAGGCGACTCTAAGGAAAGTGCAACAGAAAGATACCGCCTGCTTTTGCAGGTAAGGGTGGAAAGGCGAGGTAAGAGCTCACCCGCCTGTATGGTGACATACGGGCGCTGTAAACCCCATCCGGAGCAACGCTTGAATGGGAGGCTAAGCTGGTCCGGCATCTCCCGAAAGGGCGGCTTGAGGCGTCTGGCGACAGGCGTCCCAGATAGATGACCATCCACGACAGAACCCGGCTTACGGTTTGCTGCCAACGTAGAAATTAGGGATTCGGAAATAGAGCATAAAAACAGGCGTATCCAAAAGGATACGCCTGTTTTTATATCTCACAAATTCTTCCCAAGCGGTCGCCGGGGGCAATGCCCAGCATCATATCCCGCCCCGGCTGGATCCCTGCAGCGGTCAGGGTGTTCTTCACCGTCTGTTCTGCCAATAAGGGATAGTTGTTCTCAGGGCTCAGGTGTCCCAGCAAAATCTGTCGGACTCCCATCCGCACCAGAAACTCTGCCGCCTTTCCTGCCTCCTCGTTGGATAAATGCCCTCTCTCGCTGCGAATCCGCTGTTTTAAGGGCAGGGGGTAGCTTCCCATCTCCAACATATTCCGGTCATGGTTGGACTCCAGCAAAACCGCCTCACTCCCCTTCACCGCCCGGAACAGAGACTCCTGCAAAACCCCGATATCGGTGGCAATGGCAAGCTTCTTCCCCTCGCCGGTCAGGCAATACCCCACCGGGTCAGCGGCGTCATGGGGAATGGAAAAGGGCGAAACCTCAATATCTCCCACCGAAAACTCCTGGATATGGTCAAAGGTCTTTTTGTGCTCCGGGGCAATCTTCCCCAAAGCCCCCTCCATAGCACACCAGGTTCTCTCGTTGGCAAAAACAGGAACCCCGTACCGTCGGCTGATAATGCCGACACCGCCAGTGTGGTCCTTGTGTTCATGGGTTACCAGAACCGCTGTCAATTCCTCCGGAGAAAGCCCTGCTTCCCGCATACCGCTCTCTGCCAGCTTGCCGCTGATGCCGCAATCAATCATTAACTTGGTCTTTTCTGTCCAGACCAGAATGGCATTGCCTCTGCTGCCGCTGCGAATGGAACACATTTTCATGATGGACCTCTCCTTCCTCAAAAAATAAGGGATGTCGTTGACACCCCTTTTTTATTTTGCTACGCCGTGGTGGTTTCCTCTTCCAAATCCTCCGCCCTACGGCCGCTGCCTCTGCGGGCAATCTGGGCACCAAGGCTCCGGAGCTTGTCCTCAAACCCCTCATAGCCACGGTCGATGTACTTCAGGTTATAAATCTCGGTAACGCCATGAGCCATCAACCCCGCAATCACCAAAGCCGCTCCGGCACGAAGGTCGGTGGCAGACACCGGTGCACCGGTCAGGTAAGGCGTCCCCTCAATGGTGGCAATTCTGCCCTCCACCGAGATATTGGCGCCCATCCGGTTCAGCTCGCCTATGTATTTGAAACGATTATCCCAAACATTCTCTGTCACAATGCTAGTCCCCTTTGCAGTAGCAAGCAAAGTTGCCATCTGGGGTTGCAAATCGGTGGGGAAGCCGGGATGAGGCTGGGTTTTTACATTGGCAGCAACATAAGGCTCGCCATCCTTGGCGTAAACCCGAATCGCCTCGTCGTATTCTTCAATTCCTACACCCATCTCCGCCAGCTTCGCCGAGAGGGATTCCATATGCTCGGGAATGATATTGCTGACAATCACATCCCCATGGGTTGCCGCAGCCGCAATCATAAAGGTTCCCGCCTCAATCTGGTCAGGAATCACGCTGAAACTGCCTCCATGAAGCTCTTCCACGCCCTTGATCCGGATCAGGTCGGTACCGGCACCACGGATGTTGGCACCCATACAGTTTAGGAAGTTTGCCACATCAACAATATGCGGCTCCTTTGCCGCACTGTCAATGACGGTAGTTCCCTCGGCAAATACCGCCGCAAGCATAATGTTGATGGTTGCACCAACCGACACCACATCCAGATAGACGTTGTCCGCAACCAGCTTTTCCGCCGCAAGCTCCACCATACCGTGCTCGATGGTAACCTCAGCGCCCAAAGCCTTAAAGCCCTTAATGTGCTGGTCAATGGGGCGAACCCCGAAATCGCAGCCGCCGGGCAACGCCACCCGTGCCTTACCAAACCGACCCAAAAGTGCCCCCATCAGGTAGGAGGATGCACGAATCTTCCGGACGGTTTCGTAACCGGCTTCAAAGCTATTTAATTCGGTGGCGTCGATTTCCACAACACCGGGAGCAACAAAGGCAGCCTTGCCGCCCAGGTTGTTAATGATCTCAATCAAAACATCAATATCACTGACATGAGGAACATTGTCAATCCGGCACTTGCCCTTGACCATAATGGCAGCAACCAGAATCCCAACGGCGGAATTCTTCGCACCGCTGATTTCCACTCTGCCGGTCAACGGGGCACCCCCCAGAACAACCATTTTTTCCATGCTTCTGCCTCCCATGAAACACTTGCCCAAACCTTGCTCAACAGAAAGAAACCCCGTGAAATTTTCCCTCTGTTGCTTTTTCCTATCAATCATCTATCTCTGTAAAATAACTCACCGTTTCTATTTTATCATAAAGTTTATTACATGTAAATTACAAATCTCTTAAAATCAAAAATTTTTTATTCCTCCCCGGTGATGGCTGCAACGGCACAGACCACCGTTTTGGCACCGGCACACCGCAGAACCTTGGCGCATTCGTTTAAGGTAGCTCCGGTGGTACAGATGTCATCCACCAAAAGAATCCGCTTCCCGGCAACCGCCTCTTTCTTAACCACCAGAAAATTCCCCTGGACATTCCGCCGCCGCTCCTCATAGGAAAGACTGCTTTGCTTTCTGCGTTTTTCCTTCTGCCGCATCACGCCGCCCAGGCAGGGAAGCTCCAAAATTTTTGCCAGTGTCATAGCAAGGTTCAGTGCCTGGTCATAGTCCATCCTCCGCATCCGTTCCTTTCGGGGCGGTACCGCTACCACCAAATCAATTTCCGATAAAGACACCTCCCGCCTGATAATCTCCGCCATGTGCTCGGCAAAGACGGCAGCAAAACTGTGATTCCATTCCCGCTTGAACCGAATCATGGCAAGCCTTGCCGGCTCTTCATAAAGGTAGGCAGCATGAACCTTCGCAAAGGCATACCGCTCCCCTCTGGCACAATCGGCACAGTACACCCTGCCCTCCGGAATCGGCCTGCCGCAACCCTTGCAGTGATGGTAAGAAATGTTAAAAGGTATCTTGTTCATACAATCGATGCAGACCCCGGTTCCCGCATCCAGAGCCAGAAACCGTCTGCAAAAGACGCACCGCCGTGGAAAAATAACATTTTTCAGCACCCGGATGAAATTCGAGTCCTTTCCCAGTGTAGACAACCCCTTTCCCCTGTTAACGAAAAAAACCATACCCTGTCGGCACGGTCTAATCCAATCCCAGAAAGAAATCGTCATAGGAGCATTGATAAATCTTTCGCAGTGCAACCATGACGCTCGCCCGGATATTTAGCTCTCCTGCCTCGTATTTTGCATAGGTCGTTCTTCCAATGTCACAACCCTGCCGTTGCAGTTCAGCACATAGCTTCTCCTGGGACAATCCCGATAAATCCCGTAACCGCCGGAGATTATCTCCCAAATTCAAATCCCGTCTGATTTTTTGTTCCATAACCGTTTCCTCTCGCTTTGACCAATATTGGTTACAACACTTTTATTGTATGTCATAGAAAAACAAAATATTGTCCGTGATGCTGGTCAGTTTAAGCAATAGCCAATAAAATATTTTAACATAAAAACAATCACATACGAGAGATCTTTTTTAAGGAACCGCAACCCTGCCTCAAATTTTGTCATGTTTTTGGGTACGGAAATAATTGGGAAATAGTTTATCTGTGGTATCATGGAGTTGTATGTAAAAATTAAGTGACAAGGAGGAAAACTATGACGATACGGACAGAACAAATCGGGACAACCCTCGTTGTGAAGCTATCGGGAGAGATTGACCAAAGCTGTGCCGGAGAGATCCGCAGCGACATTGACCGACAGCTTCAGCTTTGTCCCATCAAAAACCTGATTCTGGATTTTGCTAAGGTCTCCTTTATGGATAGTTCGGGAATCGGGATGATTTTGGGCAGATACAAGCAAATCAAGGCACGAAACGGTACCATTATGATTATCCGTGCCCAGCCCCAGGTAGACCGGATTTTGGAGCTTTCCGGACTAAAGAAAATCATTGACTGTGGATGAAAGGAGGATAAAAAATGGAAAACTATATGAAACTGCAGTTTCCTGCCAAGGCAAGAAACGAAGCCTTTGCCAGGGCGGCAGCAGGAGCCTTTGCGGCACAGCTTGACCCTACCTGCGAGGAGTTGGCAGATATCAAGACCGCCGTTTCCGAAGCGGTAACCAACGCCATTGTCCATGGCTATGCAAAAAAGTCCGGTCAGGTGGAGATGGTCTGCAAGATTGTTCAAGAGGAGTTTATTGTTATCATCGAAGATAGCGGCGAGGGGATTGAGAACATTCCTCTTGCCATGCAGCCCCTCTATTCTACCGTTCCGGGGGAGGAGCGGAGCGGTATGGGGTTTACAGTCATGGAGAGCTTTATGGACACCTTGGATGTGGATTCTGCCCCGGGAAAGGGCACAACGATAACCATGACCAAGCGAATCGGGCAGGACCGCTATGGAAGCTAAACAACATGGGGAAAACCACCAGCTTTTAATTCGTGCCGGAGAGGGAGACAAGTCCGCACAAGACTTATTGGTAGAACAAAACACCGGTTTGGTACATAGCGTGGTAAAACGATTTTTGGGTCGTGGTCAAGAGATGGAGGATTTGTTTCAGGTAGGCTGCATCGGTCTGATCAAGGCGGTGCAAAAGTTTGATTTGGGTTTTGACGTCCGTTTTTCTACCTATGCAGTGCCCATGATTATGGGGGAGATTAAACGATTTTTACGGGATGACGGCATCATCAAGGTCAGCCGCTCTCTCAAGGAAACAGCAGTTCGTGCCATGGCTCTTAGGGAAGAGATCACCAATCGAACCGGCAGAGAGCCCACCCTGAACGAGCTTGCCCAGCGCCTGGGCATCTCCGGCGCAGAGCTTTCCTCTGCACTGGATGCGGGAATCCACCCAGAATCTTTGTATGCGGTGCCGGATGACGGCAACCGAGAGCAACAATCCTTGCTGGAACGTCTGGAAAGCACCGACACCCCCGAAGAAG
>JAGALN010000034.1 GCA_017625185.1 Clostridia bacterium | reverse complement strand
ATAGCGATTGACTTTTCATTTTGTTTGATGTATAATGATTCTAAATTAACATAATTGAGGTGACGGTATGCTGGATTTCGACTCGGTTTCAGTCTGCGGCGAAAAGCAAGGGGGATTTGATTCCATCGGCGTATCAGAGGAATCTTATTGTTCCTGCTTTATGGTTGCCGACGGAAAGACTGTTCCAGGCTTTTCCAACCTTGTCGTAAAAACCGTTCTGGAAGACTTTCAAGGAAAATCCGAAATCTCAACCTCCACCCTGCCGCAGTTTTTTGACCATGCCCAGGAAAAGTTGACTTCCTTCCAGACGGAAGACCTTTCTCCGGGCGGCGTCGCAACAGCGGTTCTCTTGACTGACGGTGACCTTGCCCTTTGGGCACATATCGGCGATTGTCGGATTTACCATCTGCAGGATCGGCTTCTCTATGAAATTACTCCTGACCATAGTGCCTCTTACGCACGTTTTGAGGCAGGCGAACTCCGGTACCCGAAAATCCGCACCGACCGCCTGCGGCAAAAGGTAACCCGATTGATGGGGATGGAGCAAAATTTTGTCCCAGCTTTCTCCAAGCCCATCAAAGTTCGAAAAAATGACAGCTTTTTGGTTTGTACCGATGGGTTCTGGGAAAACATTCACGAACGGCAGATTGAACGCTGCCTGAAGCATTCCCGAACCGCCAAGGACTGGCTGAAAAAAATGCAAAAAATTGTTGAAAAAAACCGTTCCCAGGGCAAATATACCAAGGTTCTGGACGATTACAGTGCAATTGTGGTCCGTATTTAACCCCCTTGCAAAGGTCTTCGCCTACGGACAAATACAGTAGGCAGAAAGGTTTTACACTTATGAGAAAATTTCTTTTATCCACCTTTGTCATTCTCCCTGTTCTGGGAATTTCTGCCTATGCAGCACCAGTTTCCATGAGCCTGTTCAGCGGCGGTCTTTCTCTTCTGGACTCCCTGCTCCTCATTGGTATTGGGATTGCATTGCTTGGCGTTTTGTTTCTTTGCATTGCTTTCTTAAAACCCTCTTCGAAAAAAGAAGAATCCATCGAAAGTCCCTTTGATATCTATATGGAGGAAACTGCATCAACGGATAATGACACAGTTGCCGATGAAGTGTTTGAGGCAGAACCGGCTAATGCCACGGAGCTTGACCAACCCGAAGAGGAAAATACCGACACTGAACCGGAAGAAATCGTTTCTGTCCCGGAAAATGAACCGGAACCTCCTCTCGAAACCGAAGAGGCTATCGCAGAAGAACCGGAAATGGAACCGGAGATTACAGATGAACCCGAACCTGCAGAAGAAGCAGAACCGGAGCCTGACCCCGAGCCGGTAGAGGAAAAGATTTATCCGAAATTGATTTTAACCAACACAAAAACCAATGACTTTATGATTCTTCCTCTTTATGCGGAAACTACAGTAGGACGGAAAACCGATAACGATTTAGTCCTCACCGACATCACTGTTTCAGGGCTTCATTGTAAGATTTTAAACCAAGATGGCAGGGTACTGATTCAGGACGAAAACTCCACCAATGGCACCTTTGTCAACGGAGAACGGGTGTTTGATAAAGCTGAACTCCATAAAGGTGATAAGCTTCTCCTTGGTAAGCAGGAATTTACTGTGAGTATTAACGAATAGTTTTTAAAAAGAACCCCTTATGGGGTTCTTTTATCTTGATTCTATTTTAACAGATACGCCGTATTTTTCCTGAAAATACGTTAGATTACATCGTTTCTGTCCCACCGCTTTGGACACTTCTCCGAAAGGTACCTGAATTGAAATTTCTTTCGGGAATGATATGGTTTTCTTAATCTCTTCTTCTATCCTGTCCCGCCAGATACGGTTTTCCACCAGCTCCCCGAATGCCGGATGAAAAGGTCCGGCAACAATGTTCCCCTCCTCCCGAAGTTCCTCTCCGGCATGGAGTCCTAGTCGAATCACCGGAATTTCCCGATTCCGGAAAACCGTCAAAACCCTTTTTGCGGTTTCCACTGCTTCCTCCAGGGTTTGGGGACTATACTCCCCCGCCCGGTATTGTTGCTCCATGGCGGTTCCATTTAAAACAAGGGTGGGATAAACCCGCACGCAATCCGGCTTTAATTCAGCAAGCAATTCTGCCGTTTTTATATCCCATTCCCTGTTGGACCCTGGGAGACCTGTCATCATTTGAAGTCCCAGACCAATTCCATAGTCCTGAATCAGCGCCGCCGCTTCTTTGGTATCCTGAAAGGTATGTCCTCGCAGGTTTTGAACCAGCACCCTATCAAAGGCACTTTGGGCACCTAATTCGATGGTAGTAACCCCCCATGCTTTGGCAAGGGAAAGTACTTCTGCGTTAATATAATCCGGTCGGGTAGACAAACGGATTCCGTCAATCTCGCCCCTGAATTCTCCGGCAACCCGATAAAAGTTCTCCTGTTTCTTTAAGGGAAGTCCGGTAAAGCTACCTCCAAAAAAAGCAACCTCAATATGCCGCTTACAATCCGGCAGGAACGACAGATGCTTTTCGATCATACTATGGACCTGGTGGGGTTTTACCGTGGTAGTAACTCCGGTAATTTTCCGCTGATTGCAAAAGCTGCAATCATGGGGGCAGCCCTCATGGGGAATGAAGATGGGGATATTATAGTATCTCATAGTGCCAAAAACGCCTGCTTCGCCGCCTGCTGCTCCGCTTCTTTCCGGCTCCCGCCGCTGCCACTGCCGATGATTTTGCCACGATAGACCGCTTCTACCGCAAATGTGGGATTATGGTCGGGTCCCTCTCTATTGATCAGACGGTAAGAAACCACATCGGTTCCTTTATCCCGTTTCTGGAAGTAGGTCTGAAGCTCCGACTTATAATTGGTAAAATCCAGACTGGCAGACGCCTGAATGGTTTCTTTCAGGTTTTTCAGCACCCAATCCCTGCAAACGTCAAATCCCCCATCCAAGTACATGGCACCCAAAATTGCCTCAAAGGTGTCACACAGAATAGAGTCTTTATCCTTGCCACCGCAGACCGCTTCGGATTTTCCAAATTTGATAGCCTCGCCCATATGCAGTTTTCGTGCCGCCGCAGCCAGAGATTTTTCACAAACGGCCGCCGCCCGAATCTCGGTCAGGCGTCCCTCATCCATCTCTTTGAATTCCCGGTAGATATATCCGGTTACTGCCAAAGAGAGGACACTGTCCCCTAAAAACTCCAGACGTTGATTGCTCTCAACCCCCCGCTCGTTGGCAAGAGAAATGTGCGTCAATGCCTTTTCCAGTAATTGGGGGTCTTTAAATTCATAGTCCAGTTTCATAAGTATTCCTCGCAAAAAGTGCCCTTCTCCGGTGGAAAAGCGGCACTTTTATTTCCTTTAGTATTTCTTTAAGACAATGGATGCGTTGTGTCCGCCAAAGCCCAGGGAATTGGAGAGTGCATAGGTAAGCTCTGCCTCTCTGCCCTGATTGGGAACATAATCAAGGTCGCATTCCGGGTCGGGATTTCGATAGTTGATGGTTGCGGGAAGATACCCTTCTTCCAGTGCTAAAGCCGTAATGATACCCTCAATACCGCCGGCAGCGCCCAGCATATGTCCGGTCATGGACTTGGTGGAGCTGACCGCCAGTTTGTAGGCATGGTCGCCAAATACGGTTTTGATTGCCGCAGTTTCATACTTATCATTATAGGGCGTGGAGGTTCCATGGGCGTTGATATAGTCCACATCCTCCGGCTTAATTCCCGCATTCTTCACAGCCAAAGCCATGCAACGGGCGCCGCCCTCACCCTCAGGCGCCGGTGCGGTCATATGATACGCATCATTGCTGGAGCCGTAACCTATAATCTCGGCAATAATATGGGCACCTCTCGCCTTAGCGTGCTCCAGTTCCTCCAATACCATGATGCCGGAGCCCTCGCCCATGATAAAACCATCCCGCTCTGCATCAAAGGGACAGCAGGCGTGCTGAGGATCGTCATTCTTAGTACTGAGTGCCTTCATCGAAGAAAATCCTGCCAGAGAAATAGGGGTCACCGTGGCTTCTGCACCGCCGGTGATGATTACATCGGCATCGTTCCGCTGGATAGCAAGAAACGCCTGACCGATGGCGTCGGTTCCGGAAGCACAAGCAGACACCGTGGTCAGATTCACGCCCTTACATCCAAACATGATGGATACCTGACCCACTGCCATATTGGAAATCATCATGGGGATCATAAAGGGGCTGACCTTGCCAGGACCTTTCTCCAAAAGCCGGGCATGCTGCTCACAAGTGGTTTCGATACCGCCGATACCGCTGCCCAAAACACAGCCAACCCGTTCCGGGTCTTCCTGCTCCATGATAAGGCCGGCATCCTCCACCGCCATTTTTGCACCAGCTACGGCATACTGGACAAAGAGATCCATCCGCTTTGCTTCCTTCTTATCGACAAACTGTGTCACATCAAAGTCCTTTACCTCTGCTGCAATCTGGCAGGCATACTCTGACGCATCAAATCTGGTGACAGGGCCAACACCGCAGATACCTGCCTTGATGTTCTTCCACATTTCCTCCTTGCCAATTCCAACCGGAGTTACAGCACCTACACCGGTGATAACAACTCTTCTCATAGTTTTTCCTCCTGTTTTGTCAATTCTATAAAAATCTCTAGCCGGGTTCCGGTTACAGATTTTTATAGAATGATTCCGCTGTGTGGTTTCCCACACAGCGGAATGGCCGTTCTTACTGTCTTTCCTTGATGTATGCAACTGCATCAGCAACAACGCTGATTTTCTCTGCATCCTCATCAGGAATTTCAATATCGAACTCTTCTTCCAGAGCCATCATCAGTTCAACGATGTCCAGGGAATCTGCTTCCAGGTCATTGATGAAAGATGCTTCCATGGTCACTGCATCCTCGTCTACCCCCAGCTGCTCTACGGTAATTTCCTTTACCTTTTCAAAAATATCCATTTTTAAAATCCTCCTTTATGTATTTTGATATAATAATGGATTCTTTTTTTCAAATTTTCTTACAGAGTATATCACATAACAAGTCCGCCGTCAACATTGATTATCTGCCCTGTGATATATTTTGCCTTATCACTGGCAAGAAAGACCGCCAGATTCGCAATATCCTCTACCTGTCCGAACCGTTTGAGGGGAATCGCAGAAAGGTAGGCTTCCCGCACCTCTT
>JAGALN010000033.1 GCA_017625185.1 Clostridia bacterium | reverse complement strand
GAATGTCACGAAAGCCAGATTAAATGGATGCGGGATCATGACCACATTGATTTCCCGGAATTTGTAAGAACCTGCTCCCGGTACCGTGGTCTTCAGTGCGGCGTACAGTATGCCGAAGCCTACACCCAATGCCTGGCTTGGCCCAAGATTGTACCTGCAAGATTACTTCCGTAAAAGAATTTCAAATTACATATAAGGAGAGTTTATTATGGACTTTTTATCAACTGTAAACGGTTCTCTGCTCGAGGGTTTTTATCCCAAGGGCTGGGACATGAAAAAGATTGACGAGTGCTGCGACAAGGGCGTCAAGAGAGAAGATTTCTGGAACAAGGACTTCAACCCGATCCCCTGCGAAAACATCTATGATTTTGACACCATGATGGGTCACGAAATCGCACAGCAGATTAAGCTTGCCGGCGAGCGTGGCGAGAAGCTGGCGATGATTCTTCCGGTAGGCCCCATGGGTATGTACAAGTGGGCAGTATACTTCCTGACCCAGTGGAAGGTAAACTGTTCCCACGTTTACACCTTCAACATGGACGAGTGGGCTGACGCAGACGGCAACACCCTGCCCTCCGACAACCCCGCTTCTTTCGAATATAGCATGAAGCAGGCGTTCTTCAATCCCCTGGGCGAGTTGACCATTCCTCCCGCACAGCGGAACTTCGCTACCAAGGAGAACCTGCCCACCTATCCCGAGAAGATTGCTGCACTCAAGGCAGAGGGCGCAAAGCTGGTTCTGGTATTCGGTATCGGCAGAATGTGCCATATTGCTTTCTGGGAACCCCAGTTTGCTGACGATTATGCTACCGAGGCAGAGTGGAAGAGTGCTTGCTACCGCATCGGCGCAAAGCTCCATCCTCTCACCATTGAACAGAACGCACTGACCAGCTTTAAGAGCCGGACCACTCTGGTGCCTTGCCGTGCCAACACCATCGGCCCCGGTCTCTTCCTCCAGGCTGACTACATCATCGGCGGTGCTGACGGCGTATTAGGCCGTGGTATGCAGTGGCAGGGCATGAGCTTCCTGACCACCCTCCACTACGGTCCCTGCACCTCCATCACTTCCACCTATATGCCTACCCTCCCCGGTAAGCTGTTCTACTTAAAGGAACTGGAAGGTCCGCTGGTTGCAGAATGTAACTAATTAGATACAAAAAAGAACTGTCCTCTATGCAGAATACGCTTAAGGACAGTCAAAGGGCAGAAACACAAGTGTTTCTGCCCTTTTCATATGCAACATAGATTTTATCTTCTTTGCCAGACCCCGTTGCGCTTGCCTAGCCCAAGCGCCGGGGACGGTCCGCCGCGGTTTTCGTAATGGCAAACGGACCGTCGAGGACGCCGGTCCCTACGATTTATTTCCAGCGGGCAAAGATTGCAAATTTTCTAGTGCGACTGTCAATCCTCTTGCCACATCGTATATATCTGTCGCCCATTCCTCACCATACCGAGATGGCTCCTTACATCGATGCCGTAATTATCCTCCAGGGCGGCATCCAGATTATCCACTGTGCCGGGGCTGGTGCAGAGCACCTTAATTTCCGGCTCAAGGAGGGAGAGATACAGACAATCCTTATACTCCTCAATGCCGTGTTGCTCCAACAAATCATACCAATAGGGAGTATATACCATCCACCCTACATAGACATTGGTAATCAGGTTCTCTGCAATGGGCTCCTGCCGGGTCAGAGAAAGGTTCCGCATGGAGGACAGGGAGGCAAAAGAAACGTATTTATGTTCGGCATCCTCCCGGATATGCTGGACAATCTTGGAGGTATTTTTCGCCTCCTGCTCCAAAAACCAGTAGTATCCGCCTCTGTGAGAGGACAGGGGCAGAATCAGGGTAAAGACCAAGAGCGCGGCCACGGTTCCATACCGGAGCGCATAAGCAAGAGGGCTCTTGGTTTCGGACACCTCATGCTGCAAAAACCGGAACAGAAGCAGGATATAGCCAATAAAAACAATGGGATTGACCACTCTGCCGATGCCACGTTTCCGGAAATGGAGATAAATCACCGCCGTCATGACAAAGACCACATCTCCCAGGACCTCCCACCGATTTTTCCTCAGGAAAATCAAGCAAAAGAGGCCCGACAGCAAAAACCAATGAAGAAAAGTGCCCTCAAAGGATTGCGCCATGACCTTTCCAAAATCGAAAAGGTATTTGTTCTCCGGTGACAGGCTTTCCGCCAACGCCTTGACCTTTTCCACCGGGAACATGGTCTTATCGTTGAACCGAAACGCCCGGTACATATCCACATCACTTTCGGAGATATGGTTCACATGAAAATACAGGGGATGATCTTTGTAATACAAATCGCCGCCGTCCGAGGCAATGCCCCGGTATCGGTTGAAGGAAACATAGTCCGTCCCCGCATAGAGATGCTCCACATACAGACTCTGGCTGGTCTTTAGAAACTGATGGGTTCCGGTAAAAAGCACCACCACCGCCAGCGCCACTGCCAGTGAGTTGCGCTTATACCGAACTGCGAAAAAGAGGGTGGGGAGAAAAACCAAAAAGACGCAGGTAGCCAGGCTCCCCCGCCGATATCCAAGCCCCACGAAAATCAGCAAAAAGGCAAGGGCAAAATACTTGATAGACTTCTTATTCAGCCGCTCCACATTCTCCAGAATCAGCATGATTCCGGCGGCGCTGCAAAGGAATGCCACAATGGTAAAGGTGATGCCAAAGAGCAAAAATACCTGCAGAGATGCCAGTACGACTCCGGAGAGGAGCTTGTTTTTGTATTTCCTTGTATTATAGAAAAGGGCAGCAAAGGCGCCGGTAAACGCCAGAACCAGGGTAATCTCATAGATATTCAGGGATGGAAATAGCAGGGCAAAAAACCGCATAAAATACCCTAAATAAATCGAGATAAAGACCAGAAATTCACTATGGCTATTGGTCTGGGCGCTGTTGACCATGTTAGAGAGCACTATGTCGTCCTTTCCAACATCATAATAGGGATGAAAAAAGAGCAGTGACACCGCCGTAATGGCAAGAGGCACTAACAAGAAATAGTATTTTTTTAAAATTTCCAAACACTTATTCAGGAACATCCCGACCTCGTCCTTTCTCTCATCAAACAAATGGACAAAAACCTCCATTTTCTGCAGTATACCACAAATCCGCCGCTCTTTCAACGGCTGTTACAAAAAAGAAGGAAAGGAGCGTGACGCTCCGCCCAGTGCCGGGAAGCCAGTGGCTTCACCCAATGCCGGGCATTATTCGAGAAAAAGATGTACCACAGATTGCCGAGCCACAAGGTTCGGCTTTTTGTTTTTTAGAAAAGGAGCCAGTGGCTTCACCCAATGCCGGGGTTTCCGAGACAAAAAACTTTCCCACATCTCCGGAGCCACAAGGTATAGAGAAAAACGACTTGTCAAAACAAATCGTTTTCTCTGTAAAAGACGAATGCTTTAGTTGCCTTTATCAAAAATAATCTTTTCTCACTTTCGACCTGTGATTATTCCATAAACAACACCTATCATTGCATACGGTATCAGCAAAAGCAAACATATCATTGAACTAATTGGCGGAAGAAAAATACTTACAAAAAACAACAACCCCATAACAACTGTTTCATAACCTATAAATCGGTTTATTTTTCTGGCTTTTTCGGTATTTACATCATAGTTTTTAATATAATCAAACTTTGGCAGATAGTTACCTATCAAAAGGAAAATGACTCCTACAACAAATGAAACTACCTTTCGTATATCTAAATTCCAACCAAGTCCGTATCCTAAAGTTATGATCTGCAATACAACTGTCAAAGCCGGGATAATCCATTTGGTTACTGTTGTAAACTTTTTTCTGTCTCCGTGCTTATATGAATTTATGTCATTTATAAAACAACAAAATGCTTGCAACACTACCATTAATATCGGAAGTCCAAAAACAACAAATCCCTTTGATGCATAATTATCAGGGTTACCGTAAATATTGAAATGTATTGCCATTGTATCCGGTAATTTAGTCCATAGTGAAATTCCAAACAGTATAGGTAACAGACAAACAATACTTGTAATTATAAATACTT
>JAGALN010000032.1 GCA_017625185.1 Clostridia bacterium | reverse complement strand
ATGCTGCCGTCCTCGTTGGTGATGGGAAGCTCGCTGATGACCCCGGTTCTCATGTTGTCAATGGTAAAGGGAAGTTTTTCTGCATCCTCTTCCTCCGGAGGCAGAACATTTTTCAATAGTTCATCATCCTCCCGGAATCGAAACCGCCGGACCGGAATCTCCTGTGCGTCCTTGGGTCCATCCTCTACGGGCGGGGCAGGATTCCCGGACAAAGGCTCCTCCCCGGAAAAATACTCGGTAAAAAAGTCGCCGGGTTTCTTTTCTCTTTGAACCGGAGCAGGGGCATCCGCTACCGGTTCTTCCGGCTGTTTCCCAAAGATGCTCCTCCAGAAAGAGGATTTTTCCTGAACCTGATTTGTGGTGTGGGGAGGCATTTCAATAGGGGTTTCTGCCACCTCTGCAACCTTATCCGACTGGCGTTTCACCAGCTTTCCGAATTTCCGGAAGATGGATTCCAGAGAAACCTCGGTCAGCAAAATGATGAGTACCAGCTCCAGAGCCAGAGCCAACACCCAGCTCCCTCCAACTCCCAAAAGCGCCACCAGGATTTGACAGATACCGCCGCCAATGACACCGCCGCCGTAGCCGTCAATACCCCTCTGCCAGAGAGACGCAATTTGTTCTACCAGACTGCCGGCAATCTTTTCCGCCCCGGAGCCTAATGCCACCAGAATCGAGGTAACCACCACCAAGCCTGCCAGCAGAAGAAACCGGGTCGTATTCCGTCTGCCCTCTTTGTTCATAAAGACCTGGACGCCGGTTACCATGGTAAAGATACAGCTAATCGCACTGGCAACGCCCAGCAATCCATAAAAAACATCCCGCAAAAAGCCGCCTACCGCTCCCGTTGCCGTAGTCAAAAATGCCATCAGCAAAAACAAGCCTCCTGCAATAATCAGGATGCCTTGAATCTCATTGGACAGGGTTTTTTGCCCCGCTGTCTTTTTTGCAGGAGGGTTCGCTTTGCCGGCAGCCTTTTTTGCCGCCGGCTTGGGAGCAGGCTTGGCACCGCTTCTTGGTTTTTTTCCTTTGGTTTGTGCCATATGGGTAATCTCCTTTGTCCAGAGTATGTTGTTTGCAAAATGATGCTACAACCAGCCATTCTACCTTCTATTGTATCATAACATTATAACAATACCATTACAGATAGCTTTCATTTTCCGGTAATCCGACGAAAAGATTCGTGAATTTTCGGGGGATTTGCCAGTCGCCCCTTCCTATTGACAAAAAGGGGGATTTCCTGTATAATTGATAGAATAATGGGGGAGTTTTTCCCCGATGGCGAAAGAACAGGAAAGGAGCGGTTCCCTTTGGAGATGCGAGGCTCGGACATTGTCATTGAATGCTTGCTGGAGCAGGGCGTGGACACCGTCTTTGGCTATCCCGGCGGTGCGATTTTGAATATTTACGATTCCTTGTACCGGTATTCCAACAAAATCCGGCATATTCTTGCCGCCCATGAGCAGGGTGCCGCCCATGCTGCCGACGGCTATGCCAGAAGCACCGGGAAAACCGGCGTGGTCTTTGCTACCTCTGGTCCCGGTGCCACCAATCTGGTCACCGGCATTGCCACGGCATATATGGATTCGGTGCCGATGGTTGCCATCACCTGTAACGTGGGGACGGCATACCTTGGCAAGGACTCCTTTCAGGAGATAGACATTGTGGGAATCACCATTCCCATCACCAAGCATAATTTCCTGGTTAAGCGGGCAGAGGACATTGCCCCTGCCATCCGTCAGGCGTTTGTGATTGCCGCATCGGGCAGACCGGGACCCGTCCTGATTGACATTACCAAGGACGCCACCGAAAATCTAACCGAGTATGAAAGAATGGTTCCTCAAAAGGCAGATAACACCAAGACGGAATTTACCCCACGGGAATTGACCAAAGCGGTCAAACTGATTGAAAAGGCAAAGCGACCTTTAATTTATGCCGGCGGCGGGGTCATTGCCGCAGATGCTTCAAAGGAACTGCAACAGTTCCAGTCCCTGATTGATGCACCGGTCACCCTCTCCCTGATGGGACTTGGCGGGTTTCCCGCAAGCCATAGTGTCTATACCGGGATGATTGGGATGCACGGAACCAAGACCACCTCCCTTGCCATCAAGGAATGTGATTTGCTCATTGCCATCGGTGCCCGGTTCTCCGACCGGGTTACTTGCGATACCGACACCTTTGCCAAGGACACCAAAATTCTGCATATTGACGCCGACCGGGCGGAGATTGATAAAAATGTCCTGACCGACGCTTACCTTGTCGGAGATGCCAAGGCGGTCCTTTCCGCCCTTTGCAAGAAACTGAAAACACCGCAACGCCATCCGGAATGGCTGAAAAAAATCGCAGGCTGGAAAGGGGCGTATCCCACCTTCCAGCCCGAGTGTGAGCGGCTGACCCCTCAGGCGGTCCTGGAAACCCTACACACTGCCACCGGCGGAGATGCCATCATCTGTACCGACGTGGGACAGCACCAGATGTGGACGGCACAGTTTTACGGGTTTGACAAGCCACGTCATTTTCTCTCCTCCGGGGGACTTGGCACCATGGGTTACGGCTTGGGTGCCGCCATCGGCGCACAAGCAGGCAATCCGGACGCCAACGTCATCAACGTCACCGGGGACGGCTGCTTCCATATGAACTGCAACGAGCTTTCTACTGCGGTAAAGCAGAAGCTTCCCGTGATTGACATCATCATGAACAACAATGTTCTGGGGATGGTGCGGCAGTGGCAACGGCTCTTCTATGAGGAGCGGTTTTCCGAAACCACCCTGGACAAAAAGACTGACTATGATATGGTGGCAAAAGGATTCGGGGCAAACGCCTATACCGTACGCACCCAGGAAGAGCTGGAAGCAGCAGTGAAAGCTGCGCTTGCCTGCCGGACACTGCCTACCGTGATTAACTGTATCATTGATTCCGACCAGACGGTACTGCCCATGGTACCCAGCGGAAATTCCATCCAAGAGCCTCTGCTCGAGTTATAAGGAGAATGGTTATGAAATTACATGTTTTATCGGTTCTGGTTAAGAACCATGCCGGCGTTTTGAGCCGGGTTTCCGGGTTGTTTTCCCGCCGGATGTATAACATCGACAGTCTGTCGGTGGGAGAAACCGAAAAGCCGGAAATTTCCCGGATTACCATTGCAGTCCGGGCTGACGATAACACCTTTACCCAGATTCAGAACCAACTGGCAAAGCTTCAGGAAGTTATTAAAATCATTGAGCTGAAAAAGGAAGATGCGGTACTCCGGGAGCATGTGCTGATTCGGGTCAGCGCCAAGGACAGAACCGGCGTCATCCAGATTTGCGACATTTTCCGTGCCGAGGTAGTGGACATCTCTCCGGAATTCCTGACGGCAGAGCTCACCGGAACCCCGGATAAAATCAGTGCCTTTATCACCATGATGGAGGAGCACCAGGTCAAGGATTTGGTCCGGACCGGTATGACAGGTCTTCAGCGAGGCTGAATAAATGAAGAATGAATCGTGAATCGTTATGGAAGAAAATCTGCTTTGCAGATTTTCTTTTTTGTAGGGACCGGCGTCCCCGACGGTCCGCCGTGGTTTTCGCAATGGCAAACGGGACGTCCGGGAGGCCGTCCCCTACAATGGTTGCCGCGCCGTTTTCAAACATGACCAAAAAAAGACCCCGAAGGGTCTTTTTATTTCGTTATATTAGGATTGTCCGTTCGTTCTAAAAGATAATCAACCGAAACCTGAAAATAGTCCGCAATTCTTATCAATTCTTTAATGCCCGGTTCGTGGGCACCCGTTTCATATCGACTAATGGTATTTTGCGTTGTATCCAAATCAATTGCTAATTTTACTTGAGAAATACCCTTTGCCTTTCGCAGTTCTTTTAATCGCATAAAACCACTCCTTGACAATAGTATCCCATAACGGTATAATAAAAATATCCTGATTGGGGATATTTTGAAGGAGTGAGCTTTTTTCTGTAGGGACCGGCGTCCCCGACGGTCCGCCGCCCAAACGATACTCCACCCGGATAATCCTATCGGGAACGCCCTACCATTTCCAAATGCCACTAAAAACCTTTTCAAATTGTCTTTACTTTTCGATTGGAATATGGTAAAATGACAACATACCACACTACATTTTTATATTTAATAAATAATATACTCTTGAGAAAGAGATACTACCTTGGTAAAAGGTGTTCTCTCTATATTCTTTCTCAGGGTATATATTTATCGGTGTAGTGTGGTAGCGAAACCGAGGGAAACACTTTTTCGGCGCACCCTTCGGGGTGTGCTTTTTTATTGTGAGGGAGATGTTATGAAGAAAAAGCAAATCATTGATGTAACAGGCACACCATTGAAACCATCGTGGCAAGGGCATAAATGTCCGGGGAACGGCGAGTATCCAGACTATGAGTGTTGTTGTGATGAGTGTAGTTATTATTTGTGTTGTTTTCCGCAATTTGATTGGCAATGGAAAGTAAGGAGGATGAAAAGGTGGATAAAAAAGCGGTTGGGATTGTAGGGGCGGGGTTCCACTCCCGCCCGCATATCAATATAAAATATCATCGGGAGGGCACAGAGACCCCCCTACGAACGTAGGGATTAGGAAATAGGGAATAGGATTGTAGGGGGCATTCACGAATGCCCCGTTTGCGAATATAAAATATCACCGGGAGGGCACAGAGACCCTCCCCTACAAGATAAAAAATGAAGAGGGAAGAAAATTTGGTGAGCTTTGTTCAAAACAAAACGCCGAGCCTTGCGGCTCGGCGAATATAGTAAATCTTGATATCAAATCATGTCCGGCACTGGATGGAGCGTCACGCTCCTTTTCAAGCACGGCTCTTATTTCGTAATCATGGTCCCAATACCATGATGAGTAAAAATCTCCAAAAGCAGACAATGAGGAACCCGACCGTCGATGATATGGACCGAATTGACCCCGGCTTCGATTGCCTGAATACAGCCCTTTACCTTGGGAATCATTCCGCCCACAATCTTGCCATCCTCTATCATTTGATAGATTTCCTGGCGGGAAAGCCGGGGGATTGCCTGATCGCTGTCTGCCGATTCCTTAATCCCCTCGGTGTCGGTCAAAAGCATCAGCTTTTCTGCACCCAGGGCTTCTGCTATGGCACCTGCTACGGTATCCGCATTGATGTTATAGCTGTTTCCCTCCTCGTCAACTCCGATGGGGGCAATGACCGGAATATAATCCTCTCTTGTCAGGTGAGAAATCATCTTGGTATTGACCTTAACGATGTTCCCCACATAGCCGATATCCACCTGCTTGCCGTCTACCTCGGTATACGCCTTCTCGCAGGTCAGGAGATTTCCGTCGATACCGGAAATCCCAAGTCCCCTGCCGCCCTTGGTGCCAAGAAGAGATACAATCTCTTTGTTGGTCTTCCCGATTAAGACCATCTGGGCAATCTCCATGGTCTGGGCATCTGTAACCCGGAGTCCGTTGATGAATTCGCTCTGGACTCCGTTCTTGGTCAGTGCCGCCGAGATGTCAGGGCCGCCGCCGTGTACCACGACGGGATGGATGCCGATGTATTTGAGCAGGGTAATATCCTCCATCACCCGGTTCTTCAAGTCTTCGTTAATCATGGCGTTACCGCCGTACTTAATTACCACGGTCTTGCCGTAGAACTTCTGGATATAGGGCAGAGCCTCCACCAAAACGCCGGCTTTTCCGATGAGTTTTTCAATGGAACGTTCCATAATCATTCCCTCCTAGAGATACAGTCCCGGGTCTAAAAGTCCGGTGGTTTCCGGCAAACCGAAGAGCAGGTTCATATTCTGGACTGCCTGTCCGGCAGCACCCTTAATCAGGTTATCCACGCAGGAGACCACAACCACACGGTTCAGCCGTTCATCCACCACAAGGCCGATACCCACGCAGTTGGAGCCGGCAATGTGCTTCACCTCGGGCAGAGTTCCTTCCTGATAGATACGGACAAAGGGCTCGCCCTCGTAAAAATCCCGATAGAGCTTCAAAAGCTCCTCGGTGGTATAGCTGCCCTTTAAATTGGCGTAACAGGTGGCAAGAATGCCCCGCTTCATGGGCGCCAGGTGCGGGGTAAAGGAAAGCATCAAATCCTCTCCGGCAAGCAAGGAAAGCTCCTGCTCAATCTCGGAGGTATGCCGGTGGGTTGCAATCTTGTACGCCTTCATGGTTTCGGTGCACTCACAGAAGAGGTTAGGCAGATTCAGACCCCGTCCCGCTCCGGTAACACCGGACTTGGCGTCGATAATCAGGCTCTTGGTATCCACCACCCCGGCTTTCACCAAGGGTGCAAAGCCCAGAATCGAACAGGTGGTGTAGCAACCGGGGTTCCCAACCAAGCGGGTGGTCTTAATCTCCTCCCGGTGCAGTTCACAAAGGCCGTAAACCGCCTTCTTCAAAAGTTCTGGGTCGGTGTGAGGCTCTCCGTACCATTTTTCGTAGACCTCCACATCCAGGTACCGAAAGTCCCCGGACAAATCAATAATGCGAAGTCCCGCCTCATAGAGATCGGGAATCACCTCCTTGGAGGCACCGTGGGGCAGTGCGGTGAAAACCACGTCGCAGTTTTCCTTGATATCTGCCACATCAAGAGGAGAACAAACCAAATCACAGACCCCCATCAGGTTGGGATACACCTGGGAAATGGGCTTGCCCGCATAGGATTGGGAAACAATGCGGGTCACCGTCACCTCCGGGTGCCGGAGCAGAAGCCGAACCGTTTCGATTCCCGCATATCCTGTGCCGCCTAAAACACCGGCTCTTATCATATGTATCAACTCCTTAGAGAATGGTTCAAAATCCCTTCCATTATACTCCCTTTTTCGAAGAATTGCAAGTATTTCCGCGGAAAAAGAATCAAAATGGCGGACATGGCATAGTGCACAACAAAAAGGGGTTTCTTTTTGTTTAATTTGCATAGCAATTTTTGAAAAAATGTCCGATTATATAATTTCGCTAAAAGAATAATTTTAACTTTGGATAAAATGACTCTATCATTTTTAATAAGGTTATGTTACAATAGCTTTATTAAAAAGAGACGTATGTTTTTCTAGGAGGATTTTAAACATGGCAAGTTTAAGTTTAAAGAACATCACCAAGGTTTACCAAGGTGGTTTTTGTGCAGTAAAGGATTTTAATCTGGAAATCGAAGATAAGGAATTCATCATCTTCGTAGGTCCTTCCGGTTGTGGTAAGTCCACCACCTTGAGAATGATTGCAGGTCTGGAGGAAATCAGCGGCGGTGAGCTCTACATCGGCGACCAGCTGGTTAACGATGTTGTTCCTAAGGACAGAGATATTGCAATGGTATTCCAGAACTATGCACTCTATCCCCATATGACCGTGTATGAGAACATGGCATTTGGCTTGAAATTGAGAAAGGTTCCCAAGGACGAAATCAAAGCCAAGGTTGACGAAGCTGCCAAGATTCTGGGCATCGAAGCACTCCTTGACAGAAAGCCGAAGGCTCTCTCCGGCGGTCAAAGACAGCGTGTGGCTCTGGGTCGTGCTATCGTTCGTAACCCCAAGGTGTTCCTGATGGATGAGCCTCTCTCCAACCTGGATGCGAAGCTCCGTGTTCAGATGAGAACCGAGATCGGTAAATTACATAAGAAGCTGGACACCACCTTCATCTATGTAACCCACGACCAGACCGAGGCAATGACCATGGGTACCAGAATCGTTGTTATGAAGGACGGTGTGGTTCAGCAGGTTGACACCCCTGCAAACCTCTACAACTCTCCTTGCAACGTATTCGTTGCCGGCTTCATCGGCTCTCCCCAGATGAACTTCCTGACTGTAACTGTAAACTGCAAGGAAGACGGCACCTACTTAACCGGCAACGGCATCAATGTAAAGCTGCCGGACGGCAAGGGCAAAAAGGCAGAGCTCCAGGCTTACAACGGCAAGGAGGTTGTCCTGGGTATCCGTCCTGAGGATATGTACGATGACGAAGCGTTCATCGCTGCATCTCCCGACAGTCTGGTTGATGTAAACATCGACCTGACCGAAATGATGGGTGCGGAAACCTATCTGTACTTCCAGATTGGCGATGTAAACTGCACCGCAAGAGTAAACCCCAGAAGCACCACCAAGCTGGGCGACAAGATTAAGATTGCTCTGGATGCGAACAAGATTCACTTGTTTGATAAGGAAACCGAGCAGATCATCATCCACTAGGATTATAAAAAATACTGAACGCAAAAAGAAAACCTTCATCACAGAAGGTTTTCTTTTTTATGGGCAGACCTCACCTGATTCTCTGTGCACTCGTCCTGCTTGAAAATCAGACAATCTTTTCTGGAGATTTTATATCGTAGGGCAGGGGCTTGCTCCTGCCGTAGCGGAGGGCATAAATGCCTTCCCTACAACCTACAACCAATCCGTGAGGAATATTATAACGGCAGCGGGACGTTCGTGAACGTCCCCTACAAAACAAAATGTTAAGCCCTGTGGCTCGGCAATCTGTGGTAAATCTTTGTCTCAAATTCCGCCCGGCACTGGGTGAAGCCGCTGGCTTCCCGGCACTGGGTGAAGCGTCACGCTTCCGGCATTGGGTGGAGCGTCACGCTCCTTATCAAAGCCTGTCTGCCAAGGTTGGCTTTATTTTTCTCATCAAAACCGTACTGACCCCGTAAAAGACCAGAACCTCGCCCCAAAAAATCAGGGTATCCGGCAGTTT
>JAGALN010000031.1 GCA_017625185.1 Clostridia bacterium | reverse complement strand
GATACCGTCATTGCCTCGCCCAGAGGAGAGGTTCATCAAAATCCCACCGGCAACAGTGGGATGGCATCCGGCGGGATGGGTGATGTGCTGACCGGCGTGATTGCCTCCTTGCTGGGGCAGGGCATGGACGGATATCTGGCGGCAGTTCTGGGAGCCTTCCTTCATGGACTTGCCGGAGATTTGGCGGCAGAGGAGTTGGGGGAATTCGGCATGATTGCCGGAGATGTGGTGCAAAAGCTTCCACATGCAATCAAGGCACTTCAGTAACGGAGGGATTTTGTGAAGAAAGGTATTTCGGTTTTACTTACCGGGATACTAATGATAAGCCTCACAGCCTGCAGGGGCGATGTGAGTCAGGAGATTCCAAAACGGTACGAGAAATTGGAGAGCTATACCGCAACGGTATCGGTGACAGTCACCGGTAACAAAGGGGAGTCGGTTTACCGGATGCAGCAGAGCTATCGGGCGCCGGATTCCTATCGACTGGAGGTTTTGGAACCGAAAAATCTGGCGGGAACGGTCACTGTTATGACCGGACAAACGCTGTGGTTTCAAAGCGGGGATACTCCGGCAATACCTATGGAAAGGGCAGGGCTGGAGGAATCCACGGATTTTCTCTTTCCGGTGGAATTTATGAATTCCTATCTTGCCCAAAATGCGGATCAGGAAATAACGGAAAATGCCGACGGCATCGTGCGTCTAAAAGCACCGGTTTTAGGGAACTCCCGGTATCGGTTCTCCCGGAGCCTGGAGATTGACGCAACGAGCCTTTTACCAAAGAAAATGATGACCTATGATCAAGACGGCAACGAAGTGCTTCGGGTGGAGTTTTTGGACTTCGACTTCAATGCCGAGCTGGATGAGAGTGTATTTTCACCATAATAAAAAGAAGAAGGAGGGAAAGCTAGCATGAAAGCAGAGGAGAGAGCCTGGGCGGAAATAGACCTGGACGCGATCCGGAACAACATCCGTAGGATTCGGGACTATGTTCGGCCCGGAACCAAGATTTTGGGTGCGGTCAAGGCGGACGGCTACGGGCACGGCTATCTGCAGGTGGCAAGAACCCTCCTGGACAACGGCGCTGACTGGCTGGCAGTTGCCTGCATTGACGAGGCGGTACAGCTTCGGCGTTGTGATATCCGGTGCCCCATTCTGATTCTGGGACACGTTACCGAGCAGGAAGCAGAAACAGTGGTTCGGGAGGACATTACGCCCGCCTGCTTCAGCTACGAGCTGGCACTCAGCCTATCCCGGGCAGCAACCAAACTGGGACTTCGTGCCAAGATTCACGTCAAGCTGGATACGGGTATGGGCAGAGTGGGTCTTCGATTTACCGAAGACGAAACGATGAATCAGGAAACCGTTGACACTATTTTGAAGATGGCGGTTCTGCCGAATCTGGACATTGACGGAATTTTCACCCATTTCTCCTCGGCAGATGAGGGGGCGGGTGATGAATATACCAAGATGCAGTTCCGGCGTTTTCTGGACGCCTGCCAGCGTCTCAAGGCAAACGGTTTGGAGATTCCACTCCGGCACTGCTGTAACAGTGCGGCTTTGATTCGGTTCCCTGAGATGCACTTGGATATGGTTAGACCGGGAATCATCCTCTATGGGATGAAACCGTCAACCTCGGTGGATTGCGGACGGCTGCATCTCAAGCCTGCCATGCAGTTCAAGGCAAAAATTACCCATATCAAGGAGGTGGAGCCCGGTGTCAGTGTCAGCTATGGACGGCGGTTTGAAACGGAACGGGTTACCAGGATTGCTACTATTCCGGTGGGCTACGCAGATGGATATTCCAGAATCCTTTCCGGCAAGAGTCAGGTGATTGCCGGTGGAAAAATTTGTGACGTAATCGGAAATATTTGTATGGATCAATGTAT
>JAGALN010000004.1 GCA_017625185.1 Clostridia bacterium | reverse complement strand
GAACAGGGCGTTACCCGGGCGGCATACTATGCCTGCTATATTGTCATCGCCGGGATTGCAGCTACCGCCTTTTATCATACAGCGGAGTGTGTCAGCGGCGGGGTTTCCAATATGGCAAGGTTTATGGAAATGGTGGTGCCGGTGGTTATTACCACGCTGGTTACCAGCGGAGCTATGATTTCTGCCTCGGTGTTTGAACCGGTGCTTCTTTCCATTGTGGGAATTTCGGTTACGATTATCCGGACGGGATTCATTCCCGTTGTGATGGTGGCAACTGCCATGAACATTGCAAACGGTATCTCGGACCGGTTTAAGATACAACGGCTGATCAAGTTCATGAACCAGTGTGTTAAATGGGGACTTTCGGTGATGTTGACCGTCTTTGTGGCAACCTCAGGCCTCCAGAGTATTGCAAGCTCCGGGGCAGACGGCATCAGTGTGAAGCTGACCAAGTTTGCTGCTGCCAACCTGATTCCCGTTGTGGGTGGGATTCTGGCAGAAACGGTGGAAACCGTCATGAACTGTAGCTTAGTCATCAAGAATTCGGTGGGAATCCTGGGGATTCTCTGCCTTGCAATGATTGGGGCGGTTCCGCTCTTGAAGGTAGGAGCAATCCTGATTATCTTCCGCCTGACCGCCGCTGTGGCAGAACCGGTATCAGAACCGAAAATCATTACCTGCCTGTCGGAGCTTGCAAATTCGGTATCGGTGTTGTTTTCTATGCTTGCGGCAGTTGCAGTGATGTTTGTCATTGTCCTGACGGTTGTGATTAACGCAGGAAATACAGCAGTTATGCTGGGGAGGTAGCGGAATGGTTACAATGCTTCGGGATTGGGCGATGGTGTTGTCCGGTGTTGCGGTGTTTGGCTCCCTTTGCGAGGTGATTTTGCCCGATGGGAGCTTTCAAAAATATATTCGGCTGGGGTTGGGAATGGTTCTTGTGCTTACCTTGATTTCACCACTGCAGGAGTTATTGCATCATGACTTTGATATCGGAAACTTCCAAAGTGGAACCTACGCCTATCTGGAGCGGGAGACCATGGAAGAGGAACAAAGAAAAGAGGTTATGATCATCTATCGGGAAAACCTGAATCAAAAGATGCAACAAACTCTCATCACAGAGTTCCCAGGTTTTTCCGGAAGGGTTTCTTGCAGCGTAGAAGAAGAAAATCCGGAAGAGTTCGGGAAAATCCTTAGGGTGCAGGTTCTGCTGGAACATGGAACAGGTAAAGCAGAAGAAATTCAGAAAATCTTAAGCCGGGAGTATGGCGTTCTTAAAACACAGGTGGAGGTTGCAGTTTGAAAGGAGAACTACGGATGAGAGGGGATGGAATTTGGCAGTTATTTTCTCGTCCCGAGAGAGAGGATGCGGGAGAGAAGAAACCATTCCATCCATTTGTGGTTTGGTTGATTCTCGGCGCCATTTTGTTTCTGGCGGTCAGCAGTTTTTTCGGTGATGGCAAGAATCAGTCAAAGGGGGAGCCTTTGCAGACGATGGTTGACCGGGAGTTGAACCCGGATGAGTTTGTGGGTAGATTGGAAGAACGGCTGATGGAAACCTTGCAGAAAATCAGCGGAATCGGTCAGGTTTCGGTGTTTATCCATATTGAGGACGGCGGGGAGCGGATTCTGGCGGCGGACCGGAGCCAGATGAGTCAGGACGACGTGGAGGATGAGGCGGCAGCAAGTCGGATGGAGGAGGAAAGCCATGTGATATTGTGGGAGCAGGACGGGGTTGACACTCCGTATATTGTCAAAGAACGGTTTCCCGTGCCAACCGGAGTTTTGGTGGTGGCAGAGGGAGCTTCTGATGATAAGGTGAAGCAGGAAATTTATGAAGCGGTACGGGCAATCTTCGGACTGCCTGCCCACCGGATTAAAATAACCAATTAAAACAGGAGGTATGGGTTGTGAGTCGGAAAGGTAAGTTTAGCATGAACGGAAAGCAGGTTTT
>JAGALN010000030.1 GCA_017625185.1 Clostridia bacterium | reverse complement strand
GCCTTTATTCCGGGCATTGCCTTTTCCACAAAATGCTTGCCGTAATATGCGTTCAGGTACATCTGCTTGATTTCCTCCATCAGAGGGTACCTGGGGTTGGCACCGGTGCACTGGTCGTCAAATGCCTGCTCCACCATTTCATCAAGATTTTTCAAAAAGTCTTTTTCTTTGATGCCGTAATCCTTGATGGTATCCTTGATACCAACCCTCTTTTTCAGGTCGTTGATGGCAGAAATCAGTCCCTCTAATTTTTCGGTATCATTCTTGCCCTGAATTCCCAGATACTCAGCCACCTCTCCATAGCGACGGAGCGTATGAGGATGATCATACTGAGAGAAGCTGCCCATCTTGGCAGGTGCCTCTGCCCCGTTGAACCGAAGCACCTCTTCGATCATCAAGGCATTGGCAACGCCATGGGGCAGATGATGAAAGCCACCTAACTTATGTGCCATGGAATGGCAGATGCCCAAAAACGCATTGGCAAATGCCATTCCTGCCATGGTAGCGGCGTTTGCCATTTTCTCACGGGCAATCACGTCGGTCTGCCCGTTTTCGTAGGCTCTTGGCAGGTATTCAAAGACGGTTTTTAATGCTTTCAAAGCCAGACCGTCGGTATAGTCAGTAGCAAGCATTGCCGCATATGCCTCGATGGCATGGGTGACCGTATCGATACCGGATGCCGCCGTCAGGCTTTGGGGTGCAGACATATGAAAATCAGTATCAATAATTGCCATATTGGGCATCAGCTCATAGTCTGCCAGAGGGTATTTCACCCCGGTGGATTCATCGGTAATCACCGCAAAGGGGGTTACCTCGGAACCGGTACCTGCCGAGGTGGGGATGGCGATGAAGTATGCCTTTTCGCCCATCTTGGGGAAGGTGTAAACCCTCTTGCGGATATCCATAAACCGCATTGCCATATCCATAAAATCAGCCTCCGGATGCTCATAGAGAACCCACATAATCTTCGCTGCATCCATGGCAGAGCCACCGCCCAATGCAATGATGGTGTCCGGTTTAAATGCCGTCATCTGTGCCGCACCGTTTCTCGCATTGAGCAAGGTCGGATCAGGCTGAACATCAAAGAAGGTGGCATGGGCAATGCCCATCTCCTCCAGCTTGTCGGTAATGGGTTTGGTATAGCCATTTTCATAAAGGAAATGGTCAGTTACAATGAACGCCCGTTTCTTCCCCATGACATTTTTCAATTCATCCAAAGCCACCGGGAGGCAGCCTTTCTTGATATAGACCTTTTCAGGCGCACGGAACCAAAGCATGTTTTCCCTTCTTTCTGCTACTGTTTTTAAGTTGAGCAGGTGCTTGACACCTACATTTTCCGATACCGAGTTGCCGCCCCAGGAGCCACAACCCAAAGTCAGGGACGGTGCCAGCTTGAAGTTATATAAATCCCCGATACCGCCATGAGAAGAGGGAGTATTCACCAGAATTCTACAGGTCTTCATTCTTGCCGCAAAGGCGTCCAACTTTTCCGTTTCGCATCTCTCATTCAGGTAAATCGAGGAGGTATGCCCGAATCCGCCGTCCTCCACCAGCCGTTCTGCTTTGGAAAGTGCCTCGGCAAAATCCTTTGCCTTATACATAGCAAGGACAGGGGAGAGTTTTTCGTGCGCAAACTCCTCGGTCAGCTCTACCGATTCCACCTCGCCGATGAGAATCTTTGTCCCCTCCGGAACGGATACCCCGGCAAGCTCTGCAATTCTGGCAGCTTTCTGCCCTACAATCTTCGCATTCAGTGCACCGTTGATGATGATGGTCTTTCTCACCTGTTCGGTTTCCTCTTCACTCAAGAAATAACAGCCTCTTGCCAGGAACTCTGCCTTGACCGCATCATAAATACTCTCAAGAACAATCACAGCCTGCTCCGAGGCACAAATCATCCCGTTGTCAAAGGTCTTGGAATGGATAATCGAGCTGACCGCCAGCAGAATATCCGCACTGTCATCAATGATGGCAGGGGTATTTCCCGCACCGACACCCAATGCCGGCTTCCCAGAGGAATATGCCGCCTTCACCATGCCGGGTCCCCCCGTTGCCAGAATGATGTCTGCCTCCTTCATGACGGTATTGGTCATATCCAAACTTGGAACGTCAATCCAGTCGATAATCCCCTCCGGAGCACCTGCCGCCACTGCCGCCTCCAACACCAGCTTTGCCGCTGCAATGGTGCAGTTCTTTGCTCTCGGATGAGGCGAAATGATAATCGCATTTCTGGTTTTTAATGCCAATAGGCATTTAAAGATTGCGGTAGACGTCGGATTGGTGGTGGGAATCACCGCCGCAATCACTCCAATGGGTTCTGCTATCACCTTGGTGCCGTACGCTTTATCCTCTTCAATCACACCGCAGGTTTTGATATTCTTATAAGCGTTATAAATATACTCTGATGCGTAATTGTTCTTAATCACCTTATCCTCAACAACCCCCATGCCGGTTTCCTCCACTGCCATCTTGGCAAGGGGAATTCTCGCCTTGTTTGCCGCCGACGCCGCCGCCAGAAAAATTCTATCCACCTGCTCCTGGGTATAGGTTGCAAACACCCGCTGTGCCTCCCGGATGCGCTGTATGGCTTCTTCTAACCGTTCCACGGTATCTATCATATATTCTTTTTTCTTGTCCATATCTCTTCCTCCTGAATTTATGATCCCAGTTAGTTTATGTCATTTACTTTGTTAATATTTTAACATTCTTTTTTGTTTTTGTCAATACAGACAAGAATGTAAAAAAAGACAAAAGAGATAAAAAACGACAGAGGGACGTTTCTGTTACCGACAACAACAGAACCATCCCTCTGCCTTATTTCTCAAGAACCGCTAGTGCTGCCCGGATGCCGTCCACTGCCGCACTGACAATGCCCCCGGCATACCCGGCACCCTCTCCCGCAGGGTACAAGCCCTGCAAATTAACACTCTCCAATCGTTCATTTCGTAAAATCCGTATCGGTGCCGAGGTTCGCATCTCCACTCCGGTCAGGATTCCGTCACCAAAAGCAAAACCCGGCATCTTTTTTTCGAAGTCCAGAAGTCCAAGGCGAAGATATTTCACAATAAACTCCGGCAGACACTTTTTCAATTCTGCAAACCGCCATTTCCCGGTAAAGCTGGGCGTTACTTCTCCCAAGCTTTGGGATGGCTTATCCTCTACAAAATCCCGGGTCAGCTGTACCGGTGCGGTACCATTGCCGCCGCCCAGATGATACGCCAGTTCTTCGTACTTTCGCTGAAACTCCATTCCAGCTAATATCCCATCCCCGCCAAAGTCCTCGGGGCGAACCGAAACCACCAGGGCACTGTTGGCGTTTTCCCCGTCCCGGCGATACTCGCTCATGCCATTGACCACCAACCGCCCGTCTTCCGAAGAGGCATTGACCACCTGACCCCCGGGACACATACAGAAAGAGTAACAGCTATGTTCCTCACCGTTATAAACCAAGCGATAATCCGCTGCCGGCAGGCCCAAATCTTCCCTGCCATACTGCAGCCTGTCAATCATACTCTGCCGATGTTCCACCCGGACTCCCGCTGCAAAGGCTTTGGGTTCCATAGAAACACCTCTCCCATAAAGCATTTCGTAGGTATCCCGGCTGCTATGGCCGATTGCCAGAATCAGTTGCTTACATGGAATTTTCTCATCATGGTTGACCTCAATTTCGCAAAGGTGTCCATCCTCTTCCCGGATTCCGGTCAGGCAGGCAGAAAACCGAACCTCTCCGCCCAGGGCAATGATTTCTTCCCGCATGGAACGAACCACATCTCGAAGCTTATCGGTACCGATATGGGGTTTTGCCCGGTAAAGTATATCCCCAGGGGCACCGTGCCGGCAGAATGTTTCCAGAACAAACCGTTGTCTGGGATCGCTAATTCGGGTGTTGAGTTTCCCGTCCGAAAAGGTTCCTGCACCGCCCTCGCCAAACTGGACATTGGATTCGGGGTTAAATGCTCCTTCCCTCCAGAATCGCTCCACGGTTTTGGCCCTGGCATCCACATCCTCACCCCGTTCCAGAACCAGAGGCGGGTTCCCGGATTTTGCCAGGAGGTAAGCGGCAAACAAGCCGCAGGGACCTGTGCCTACCACAACGGGTCGGCAAGCCAATTTCCTTCCCATAGGAATCTCCAGTTCCCCGTCCATGGAAAGGGGTCGAATCTCCTTACCGTCGCAAATAGTTCCTTCCGGCACGGTGGCAACCACACTATAGGTATAGTGGATGTTGCTTTTCCGTCTGGCATCCAAAGACTGTTTGTAAATTCGAAAATCCGTCGCCGAAATACAACGTCGCCGCACAATTTCTTGTGCGGCGTCAATCACTTCCTGTTCAGTATGAACGATGGGCATCCGGATTGCTCCAATGACGATCTTCATAAAAAAACTCCTGCTATTCTTTCTCCGACTTGATGCTTCGGCTCAAGGTAATTTCCACCTCGGAAATGTCTTTTAAGACCTTTACATCATAGGGAAGAATCAATCTTACTTTTGCTTTGTGATTATCGGTAAATTTCTCCATGGGAATTCCTTCGGTGGAAATTTCGGTAATCTTTGCGGTAACCTCGTCCTCCCCGTAAATCTGTACGGTTGCAGGATTCAAGGTATAGCTGGTATTTGCCAGCAGCTCCCGCTCCTCTTCGGTATCTGCCCAGAATTGCGGAATAATTTTCACCGTCCTGAGCTTTACTACGGCGCATTCCACCGTTGCCATGTCAACATCCTGGGTAATCCGCTTGAGAAGAGCATCCTGAGCGGTCAGCTGCTTTTCATCGCTGTCATAAAACTGAATCGGCAGCTCCTGGGTAATATCCACATCTGCATTGCCGTAGTTCAGCACAACTCCCGCCTTTTCAATCTTGCCAACCACCGATTCGGGGCCCTTGATGGTTACCGTCTTTGGATTGATTTCCATCTCTCCCGGCATATAATTCTGTGCCGGACTGCCCTCTGTTGCAATCTCCAGTTCCAGCTTCTTCCGGACAGTCTTTTCTGTCTGGATATCCACATCATAGATGTTCTGGGATGAAATTCCAATATTCTCAAAGGGAACCACAATATCCACCGGCAGGGTATGCTGCCCCACACTCCAAACACCGGACATGTCCACCTTGGCAATAATGGTCTTCATATCATACCTGCCCATCTTCTTCCGGCTGCCTTTCACCTTTAAATTGATGGTGGTTGCCGACTCATTAACCACACTGATGCCATTGTATTCCAACTGCTCCTGCCCTACAAACTGAATCGGCAAATCCCGCACCTCCACCTCAACGGCGGGGTCAAGAACAACAATGATATACAACCATAGAATCACCGCAATCATCACGGAAAGAATCTTCAAAAAGGTATCGCTTTCAAAAATCTTTTTCAATTCCGTTTCCCCCTTTTCACGAGATTCTTCAACCTGAACTTCGCCTGAGAGGAACTGCCTGCCACCTGGGCAGCATTCAAAAGCTCCATAATCCGGATTCGCAGGGTTTCCTCCCCAAAGCCGGTGTTGAGCATTCCGCGATACGCCACCGAAATATTTCCGGTTTCCTCCGAAACAATCACAACTACTGCATCGGATTCCTCGGAGATTCCAATGCCGGCACGGTGCCGGGTTCCCAGTTCCTTCCGGATATTGGGGTTCTGGGAAAGGGGCAGCACACAGGTTGCCAGCTCTACCTTGTTGTCCCGGATCACCACCGCTCCGTCATGGAGAGGCGTATTGGGAACAAAGATATTCTCCAAAAGCTCGCTGGTTGTCTTTGCCTGTACCTTGATGCCGGAACTAATCAAAGAATCAATGTTATCCTCGTTTTCAATCACGATCAGGGCGCCCACCCGGTTGTTCGCCATAGCCTGAGCACCCCGGGCAATCTCCCGGATGGTCTGCTCTGCCTCTTCGTCAAACTCCCCGGTGGAGTTGAACCATTTTCCCATGGTGGTTCTGCCCATGTGCTCCAGCACCCGCCGCAGCTCCGGCTGGAACACCACCACAAGGGCAATCAAGCCAACCTGCAATACATTACTCAAAATCCAATGCAATGTATTGAGCTGGAAAAAGAAGCTTGCCTGCATGGCGATGAACAAGAACGCCACACCCTTTAACAGATGCATGGTTCTGGTATCACGAATAAACCGCAAAGATTTATAAACCAGATAGGAAACCACCAGGATGTCAATCAGATCGGTAAGCCGAAGCAACGCAACCTGATTCATTATGGAATAATAAAAATTCTGCCACCACATTGCTCCGTCCACCTCCGTTTTTAATATGCCTTGCCCCAGTAAACCATCTTGGTTGCCGGTTTTCCGCAGCAAATGCAGGTATCGGCAATCTCTTCCTGATCAAAGGGGATACACCGGGATGTTGCCGTGGTGTCCTCTTTGATCTTCATTTCACATTCCTCGTCGCCGCACCACATTGCCTTGACGAAGCCACCCTTTTCTTCTACAATCTGCTTAAACTCATCATAGGTTTTGGCAACGCTGGTCTTTTCTTCCCGGTTCTGCCCAGCCGCCTCCAGCATCTGTGCCTGAATTTTGACAAGCATTGTCTCCAATTCTTCTTCAATGTTGTCAAGGGATACAAAGGTCTTACTCCGGTCAACACGGCTAACCAGAACCGCCTGATTGTTCTCAATATCCTTCGGGCCAATTTCAATACGAACCGGAACTCCCCGCATCTCATACTCACTGTACTTCCAGCCGGGGGACTTATCACTGTCGTCCAGCTTAATCCGGAACTTTTTAGAAAGCTGGTCTTTTAACTGACCGGCACGCTCCAGAACCCCCTCTTTGTGCTGTGCCACCGGCACGATCACCGCCTGAATGGGAGCAATTCTCGGGGGCAGCTTCAAGCCGGCGTCATCCCCGTGCACCATGATGATGGCACCGATGATACGGGTGGACATACCCCAGGAGGTCTGATGAACATACTCCAGGGTGTTGTTGTCACTCAAATACTGAATCCCGAAGGCCTGAGCAAAGCCGTCCCCGAAGTTATGGCTGGTTCCGGATTGAAGTGCCTTACCGTCGTGCATCATACTCTCGATGGTGTAGGTTTCGTGAGCACCGGCAAATTTTTCCTTCTCGGTTTTCTGACCCTTGATGACAGGAATCGCCAACTCCTGCTCACAGAAATCCGCATAGACATTCAGCATCTTTATAGTTCTCTCCTGAGCTTCCTCTGCGGTGGCATGGGCGGTGTGCCCCTCCTGCCACAAAAATTCCATGCTTCTCAAGAAGGGACGGGTGGTCTTTTCCCACCGAACCACGCTGCACCACTGGTTATAAAGCTTGGGTAAATCCCGGTAGGACCGGACTGCACCTGCGTAATGCTCACAGAACAAGGTCTCCGAAGTGGGGCGGACACAAAGCCGCTCCTGAAGCTTCTCGGCACCGCCATGGGTCACCCATGCAACCTCGGGAGCAAAGCCCTCCACATGATCCTTCTCTTTCTGCAAAAGACTTTCGGGGATAAACATGGGCATATACACATTCTCCACACCGGTAGCCTTAAACCGGGCATCCAAACCTTTCTGAATATTCTCCCAGATGGCATAGCCGTAGGGCTGAATCACCATACAACCACGAACCCCGGAATAGTCACAAAGCTGTGCCTTTTTGATAATATCGGTATACCATTGAGCAAAATCCTCGCCCATAGGGGTAATTTCTTCTACCATTTTCTTCTCTTGTGCCAAAAAACTCATTCCTTCCCAAGGCTGCTTACTACAACCTATTATATCCTATCTTTAGTATAAAGGAAATCGCCCTTGGTGTCAAGGCTTGACAAGGAGATTTTTCGGAGAAAAAATCAGGGAATTTTTCGTTATTTTCCCCAGACCGCAAAAGAACCCGGCAACCGATTTCGTTGCCGGGTTCTTCTTATTCTTCACAGGTCAATTTCCGCTTGATTCTCTGGAGGGCATTGTCGATGGATTTGGGAGAACGCCCCAGCTCCACAGCAATCTCCTGATAGTTCATGCCGCCCAAATACAAAGACAACACCGACTGCTCCAGCGAGCTTAATTTCTCGGCAATTTCCGCCTCTAATGCCTCCGCCTTCTCCCGCTGAAGAAACATCTCCTCCGGGTCGATGGCGTCCCGCTCTGCCAGCATGTCCACCAAGGTTCGCTCGGTTTCGTCTTCATAAAGAGGCTTATTCAGGGAAATGTAGGTGTTGAGGGGACCGTGCTTTAACCGAGCGGCAGTTTTCACTGCAGTAATCATCTGCCGTTTGACACACATCTCGGCAAAACCCCGGAAAGACGCCTGATAAGCGGCATCGAAATCCCGGATTGCCTTGAACAAGCCGATCATTCCCTCCTGAATCAGGTCCTCCTTGTCGGCACCTGCCAGATAATACATCTTCGCCCGTGCCCTGACCAAATTTTTGTATTTATCTAGGATATACTCGGTGGCGGCTTTGTCCCCCTCTGCGGAAAGCTCTACCACCTGCTCATCCGCCATCTCCTCATAGCGGAAGAATTGTTCTTCCATCTTATTTTCTCCCCTCTATTTCCCAGCGTTTTATTTAGGCATTGTAGGGGCCGGCGTCCCCGACGGTCCGTTTTGTATTTACCAAATCACATACACCAATGCCTTCCTACAATGCAATATCTCCAGCCCCGGCGTTTTCGCACAAAAGACGGATAAAACTATCGTTGATATAAACCTTTCCGTTACATACATAAGGCTTTGCCTTGGCTCTTCCTGTGTGGGTCATATCAAAATGTCCGCTGATATATTGATAGGTTATCTCTGTTTCCTCGCCGTTTAACATTACCTTTTCCAGATACAGATAGTGAATATCCTCATCCCTTAACAGATCTACCTTGACATCGGTTCTCTCCAGGGAAAAAGGCTTTGCATTGCTAGCATCAATGGTCAAAACATCATTTTCAAAGGAATACTTGATGTTTAGAAAATCAAAGGTTTCTGCCAGAGGGAGCATATTAGCATAATAATACTCATTCACCGAGAATCCTTTTACGGTCTTTACTACATCTCCGGAAATCAGCTTGTATTCCACCTGTCCACCGCCGGCAAATTTCCGCTCGTACTCCGAGGGTCTTCCCTCTGCCACACCAATGCCGATGTCCGTTTCTAACTTATGATACTCCCGCACCTCGTCGCTTTTCAAATCGATGATATAGTCCTTATCATAGTGAATCAGAACTGTTTCGTTTTCTCTATCAATTTCAACCTTATCAAATTTCTTCTGCCCGTGCAGACTAACCGAGGCAAACTGGTCGCTGTATTCCAATTTACCGCCGTCCGCTTTGCTTAGCTTAATCAACCGCTCTTTGTTGCCGTGTATGATATGGGAAGACATATACAAGAACAAATACTCCTCCGTTTCAAAACTGTCAAGGATGGTGCTCATGGTATGCTTTTCAAAGTAGTTCAGCCAATCCTCCACCGTTGGGGTTACCTCCCCTGCCTGGAAAATCATATCCTCTACCTTTTCTACAAAGAAGTATTCCACCAGGGTTTGGACTTCCTTTCCATGATAGATACCATTTTCGTCCGATTCCACCCACAAATGGGGAAATCTGCACCGGTATCCAATGGTTTCTCCCTGGTAGGTAACCGGAACCATGGAATTGTCCGGAATCTCTTTTTCCAGAAGAATGTACCCGCCGGTCAGGGGTGCCGGAACCGGCTCTGCCTCCAGCCTGTAGGTGTAATCCGACTCCTTTAAGATGATATTATACCCCGTATCCTCCAGCATGTTCCGCATACTGTAGGGATAGCGATACATAGATTCCAGTTCGATGGTGCGGTGCTCCTCATTCCAGATATATCTGCCTCCCGTTTCAGAAAAGGCATTGTTCATACCAAGTTCTTCGATGATAACTGCCGTCTTTCCGTTCAGGGAAAAGGAGGTTAGCTCCTTGCCCCGAAAATAGGTCTTAATATCCGTTTCATAGATATTTCCAACAACCCTACCCGGTATCTTTTTGCCCTGATTGGTTCCGGCTACCAATCGCTCCGGTGCAAAATCGTCAATAATCAAGGTTCTAAAATCATCATAATACCGATACTGGTTGGTAACGTCCTCCACAACCACCACAGTAAGACCGCCAATGTTATAGGAATCCACCCAGATGCCATTGATACAGGCTTTGATATCGGTGGAATAGATTTTCCCCGCAACATCTCCATTTGCAGCGAAACCGGTTGGGATTATTGAAAGTAACACCATCATGGCTAAAACTGCTACAAGTATTTTTTTCATTTTTTGTCATCCTTTCTCTTTTTTCGTATCATCAGTATGACCAGCGTTACCAAAACAACAAAGATAACTCCATAAGCAATCAAAAAAACTGCATCTGGATCGCCAAGAAAGAAAAAAACAGCATCATTACCGGTTTCCGGAAGATACGCCTTTTTCACAAAAATCATCCTTTCGTTTTGTGGGGTGTCATTCGTGACAGGCTCTTGCAGCCTAATCAAAACTAATGATTTTGTTTCCCTGATATTTCAAAGTTCCCTTGTCCTTCACTTTGTAATTACCATAGGAAAATTCAGAAACACAGAAAGAAAGTTTCTTCTCCCTTGCGACAAACACAACGATGTACCGTTCTCGTTTCCACATCTTCGGTATTCTGGAAACTGTATTTGGTTGGTATTTATCAAAAACCTCCGCCTTGACAGACTTCACAGGTGCAAATTGATTGACAAGAAATCTCTTGACAATCAAAACCCAGCACAATACAAGAAAAGCAATCGACATGATATTGATTACATTAGCAAGCACTGTTTTTACCTCCAAAAGTCAATGAAATTTCCGTATATGCCAATTGTACCACTTTTCCCATCACAGCACAAGAAATTTTTGCATTTTTTCTTGTCAAATGCGGTTTTTGTGTTATACTATAAAAGAAAACTGGGACAAAGGAGGGTGCCTTATGAAAATTGGCGCTGTTGTCTGCGAATACAACCCCTTTCATCTGGGGCACCAGTATCAATTGGAAACTGCCCGAAGAGAGCTCAAGCTTGACGCCATTGTTGGTATCATGAGCGGGAATTTTGTGCAGCGGGGGGATGTTGCCATCTACCCAAAAGAACTTCGTGCCCGCACCGCACTTGCCTGCGGAATAGACTTAGTTCTGGAACTTCCGGCAGTGTTAACCCTGCAATCGGCAGAACGGTACGCCAGAAATGCCGTGCTGACCTTAAACGCCCTGGGATGTGTAGACACTCTTTTCTTCGGGGCGGAGTGTACTGATATTGACCTTTTAAAGCGGATTGCCAAAACCATTGTGGCAGAGGACGCTCCCTTTCAGGAGCAGCTAAAAGCGGGACTTGCAAAAGGCCTATCCTTTGCCGGCGCCCGTGCCGAAGCCATCCGCATCATCATTGGGAATGCCTCGGCAGAATTCTTGAGTCAGCCAAACAACATTTTAGGCGTGGAATACCTGAAAGCCTTGCTCCGCTCCGGCAGCAAAATAAAACCTGTGGCGTTAGCTCGCAAGGGTGCTAATCACAATGATACCTCCTCCAAAGAGGGATTTGCCTCCGCATCCTTGATTCGAGAACAGATGCTGGCCGGAGAGTCCTACCAGGGCTATCTGCCCCAAAAGTCACTGGCATTGTACGCAGGGCATTCCCCCGCTTCTCTCAAATCCATGGAACAGGCAATCCTTTCCCGCATTTGCTTGATGCCTAGGGCAGAGCTTGCCCGGATTGCTGATGTTGCCGAGGGGTTGGAGAACGCCATCTGTCGGGAGGCTTTGACTGCGGACAACCTCAACGCTCTGATTGACGGCGTTAAGTCCAAACGGTATGCCTATAGCCGGATTCGACGGATTTTGCTCAATGCCTATCTTGGCATTACCAAACAGGACGCCGACCTGACCCCGTCCTACATCCGGATTCTGGACTTTAACGAAAAAGGTCGTGAAATTTTGAATCTGGCACGGAAAACTGCCACTTTGCCCCTTGCCAAGCACGGGGGACAGATTAAGGAACACCCTGCCGCTCTGGCACTCTGGCAGCGGGAGCTTGCCATAGGCCGGGTTTACCGGTTGTTTTTTGAAGATAAATTTACTGAAAAGGAGATTGTAGAATGCGAGTAACAGAAGAAATCAAATACATTGGGGTCAACGACCACGACATTGACCTATTCGAAGGACAGTACGTTGTAGAAAACGGCATGGCGTACAATTCCTATGTGATTCTTGACGAAAAAATTGCCGTGATGGACACGGTGGACATCCGGTTTGGGGAGGAATGGCTTTCCAATCTGGAAACCGCCTTAAATGGTAAGACCCCGGATTACTTAATCATTCAGCATATGGAACCGGATCATTCCGCCAGCATTGCTTTATTCATGGAAACCTACCCCAATACAAAAATTGTTTCGGGGTCTAAGTCCTTTGTGATGATGAAGCAGTTCTTTGGCACCGACTTTTCAGACCGGCAGGTTGTAGTAAACGACGGGGGCACCTTATCCCTTGGCAGACACAACCTGACCTTTTTGGCAGCACCCATGGTTCATTGGCCGGAAGTCATCATGGCGTATGACAGCTATGAGCACATTCTCTTCTCGGCAGACGCCTTTGGCAAGTTTGGGGCCAATGATGTGGAAGAGGATTGGGCATGTGAAGCTCGCCGGTATTACATCGGGATTGTGGGTAAATACGGCGCACAGGTACAGGCACTGCTCAAGAAGGCAGCCGCTCTGGATATCCGGATGATTTGCCCCCTCCACGGACCGGTTCTTAACATTGATATGAACTATTACCTGAACCTTTACAACATCTGGTCCTCCTACGGGGTAGAAAGCGAGGGGGTCATGATTGCCTATACCTCGGTTTACGGCAATACCAAGAAAGCCGTTGCCACTTTAGCAGAAGAATTGAACAAGCAGGGTTGTCCCAAGGTGGTTGTCAATGATTTGGCACGTTGCGATATGGCAGAGGCGATTGAGGATGCCTTCCGGTACGGAAAGGTGGTGCTTGCCACCACCACCTACAACAATGATATCTTCCCTTTTATGCGAACCTTTATCCACGGTCTTACCGAGCGGAACTTCCAGAACCGACAAATCGGTTTGATGGAAAACGGAACCTGGGCACCTACCGCCGCCAAAACCATGAAGGCATTGCTGGAGCCCTGCAAAAACCTGACCTTTGCCGATACAGTGGTGCAGATTAAATCTGCTTTAAACGACGACAGCCGGGCACAGATTTCCGCTCTGGCAGTGGAGTTGTGCAAGGAGTAGGATGGGTAACGGAACATGGGCGATTCGTGAATTTTCCTACAATGATTGACGAAAAAATTGCAAAAAACCCCGCCAATTCGGCGGGGTTTTCTTATCATATTTATTATTCAGCAACGGGTTCGGTTTCTTCCCCGGCTACTGCATTGTAGGAGGGATAAACCTCGATGTTGTTATACCGTGCCATACCGGTTCCAGCAGGAACCAGCTTACCGATGATAACGTTCTCCTTGAGACCAACCAGCGGGTCTTTCTTACCCTTGATTGCAGCGTCGGTAAGAACCCTGGTGGTTTCCTGGAAGGAAGCCGCAGACAGGAAGGAATCGGTTGCCAGAGCCGCCTTGGTAATACCCATCAGTACGTCAGAGTATTCAGCAGGCTGCTTGCCCTCCTCGATCATCTTCTTGTTGATGTCCTCTACCTCGAAGACGCTGACCAGGGATCCGGTAAGCAATCCGGTATCGCCAGCCTCCTCAATCTTAACCTTGTGCATCATCTGGCGGACGATAACCTCGATATGCTTATCGTTGATATCAACACCCTGCAGACGGTACACACGCTGTACTTCCTGAATGAAGTAGTTCTGTACGGCAGTGGAGCCAAGAACCTCCAGAATATCGTGGGGGTTGATGGATCCCTCGGTCAAAGGCTCACCCTTCTTGATTTCCTGCTCCTCCCGAACCTTAATTCTGGAACCAAAGGGAATCAGGTAGGTTGCTGCCTCACCGGTTTCGTTGTTGGTTACGATAACCTCACGCTTATTGTTGGTTTCGGTAATCCGAACAGTACCACTCAGTTCGGAGATGATGGCAACGCCCTTGGGTTTTCTTGCCTCAAACAATTCCTCCACACGGGGAAGACCCTGCGTAATATCGTCACCTGCAACACCGCCGGCGTGGAAGGTTCTCATGGTCAACTGGGTACCCGGCTCACCGATGGACTGTGCTGCAATGATACCAACGGTTTCGCCCACGTCAACCGGTCTGCCTGCTGCCAGGTTGTGACCGTAACACTTTGCACAGACACCAACTTTACTGCGGCACTTCACAACAGAACGAATCTTCACTTCCTGGATGCCGGCATCCACAATCCGCTTTGCCTGATCCATGGTAATCATTTCGTTCTCAGGAACAATTACTTCGCCAGTTTCGGGATGGATGATGTTCTCGGTGACCGTTCTGCCCTCCAACCGGTCGATGAGCGGCTCGATAATTTCGTTGCCGTCACGGATATCACAAACAATAATGCCGTCACGGGTTCCGCAATCCTCTTCTCGCACAATCACTTCCTGGGAAACGTCTACCAGACGACGGGTCAGGTAACCGGAGTCCGCCGTACGAAGCGCAGTATCGGTAAGACCCTTTCTGGCACCGTGGGTGGAAATGAAGTACTCCAATACGGTCAGACCCTCACGGAAGTTAGAACGGATGGGAATCTCGATGGTACGGCCGGAGGTATCTGCCATCAGACCACGCATTGCTGCCAGCTGACGAATCTGGTTCACACTACCACGGGCACCGGAGTTTGCCATCATATAAATCGGGTTGAGCTGTTTTAAGTTTGCCATCAGGGCGTCGGTTACCTTATTGGAGGTCTCCGACCAAATGTTAATAACATGGCGGTAACGCTCCTCGTCGGTAAGTAAACCACGGCGGTATTTCCGGACAACCTGATCGATCTTCTCTTCTGCCTCTGCCAGGAACAACTTCTTCGCTTCCGGCACCTGCATATCATCCACGCAGACGGTAATAGCACCGATGGTGGAATATTTATAGCCCATTGCCTTTACGTCATCCAGCAGGGTCGCTGTTTCGGTAATTCCGTGGATTTTGATGCTTGCATTGATAATCTTACCCAGCAGCTTCTTATCCACACCCGGCTCTACATTATCGTTGATCTCCTCTTTGACTGCCGGTTTTTTCAGGACATTATCACCGATTTCCAGATCCAAAGCATGCTCGGGATCGGTTCTGTCTACAAAGCCTAAATCCTGAGGAATCTTGGAGTTAAAGATGAGCCGACCAACCGTTGCGTCAATCAATCCGGTCTTTTCCTCGCCGTTTACGATACGGGTAACCCGAACCTTAACCGGTGCATGAAGTCCAACCGCACCGTTCTGGTATGCCAGAATTGCCTCGTCATAGGAGGAGAACATCTTGCCGGTACCCAGTTCGGTATCATCCTTCAAGGTCAGGTAGTAGCTACCCAGAACCATATCCTGGGTCGGAACGGTAACAGGCTTACCATCCTGAGGTTTAATCAGGTTATTGGCAGAGAGCATCAGGAAACGGGCTTCCGCCTGGGCCTCTGCAGATAGGGGCAGATGGACTGCCATCTGGTCACCGTCGAAGTCGGCGTTAAATGCAGTACATACCAGAGGATGGAGCTTTAATGCCTTACCCTCTACCAGCACCGGCTCGAATGCCTGGATGCCCAGTCTGTGCAGGGTTGGTGCACGGTTCAAGAGAACCGGATGCTCGGAAATAACATCCTCTAAAACATCCCAAACCTCGGGACGAATCCGCTCTACCATCCGCTTTGCAGACTTAATGTTATGTGCCATACCATCGGCAACCAGCTTTTTCATCACAAAGGGCTTGAAGAGCTCCAATGCCATCTTCTTGGGCAGACCGCACTGGTAAATCTTCAGTTCGGGGCCAACCACGATAACGGAACGTCCGGAGTAGTCAACACGCTTACCCAAAAGGTTCTGACGGAACCGACCCTGCTTACCCTTCAACATATCAGAAAGGGACTTTAAGGGACGGTTGCCAGGGCCGGTAACAGGACGGCCACGGCGGCCGTTATCAATCAAAGCGTCAACTGCTTCCTGGAGCATTCTCTTTTCGTTTCTTACAATGATTTCGGGAGCACCCAAATCAAGGAGTCGCTTTAACCGATTATTTCGGTTAATCACACGACGGTACAAATCATTCAGGTCGGAGGTTGCAAACCTGCCGCCGTCTAACTGTACCATAGGACGGATTTCTGGCGGGATAACCGGAATGACAGAGAGAACCATCCATTCGGGTTTGTTGCCGGATTTGCGGAATGCTTCCACAACCTCCAGACGGCGAACAGTACGAATCTTCTTCTGGCCCTTGGCACCCTCCAAATCGTTCTTCAGTTCTTCATACAATGCTTCTAGGTCAATGTCCCGGAGCATCTCCAGAATTGCTTCTGCACCCATGCCGGCACGGAACATATCCCCGTACTTCTCATAATTCTCCCGATATTCCTTCTCGGTGAGAATCTGGTTCTTCATCAAAGAGGTCTTACCCGGATCAATGACCACATAAGCCGCAAAGTAGAGAACCTTTTCCAGTGCTCTGGGGGACATGTCCAGAATCAAACCCATCCGGCTAGGGATACCCTTGAAATACCAGATGTGGGAAACCGGTACTGCCAATTCGATATGACCCATCCGCTCGCGACGAACCTTGGAACGGGTTACCTCAACGCCGCATCGGTCACAAACAACACCCTTATAGCGCACTCTCTTATACTTACCGCAGTGACATTCCCAGTCCTTCTGCGGTCCAAAAATCCGTTCGCAGAACAAGCCGTCTTTTTCCGGCTTTAAGGTTCTGTAGTTGATGGTTTCGGGCTTCTTTACCTCACCATGGGACCATTCCCTGATCTTCTCGGGAGATGCCAGTCCGATTTGTATTGCATCAAAATTTTGATATTCGCTCATAACGACCATGCCTTTCCAACTCACAATTTTCGTCGCTGTCTGCCGTGAGTTTGGCAGACAGCCCTTGTTCCAATCCCTTATCGGTTAGAACAAAACGTCGTCATCATCAAAATCATCCTCTTCTTCGACCATTTGCTCCAGAGAATCTACATCCTCCGAATCCAGATAGTCGCCATCAAAACCGCTATCCGCACCGCCACCGGCCAAAAGTTCTGCCAGACCGTCTGCGAGCACGCCTTCGCCCTCTTCCTCGTCATCGCCGAGGATTTCATCCATCAAATCGTCATCATCGTCCAGGTTCATGTCCAGATCGTCGTCATCGTCAGCAAGGAGGATATCATCCTCCTCAATCCCTGCGATGTTAACCGGCAAATCGTCTGGGTCATCGTCCATGGATTCCCGAAGAACAATCTCATTGTCGTCCTTATCCAGAACCTTGATATCGAGAGCCAGACTCTGGAGTTCCTTCACCAAAACCTTAAAGGATTCGGGAACACCCGGCTCCGGTACGTTTTCGCCCTTGACAATGGATTCATAAGTCTTCACACGACCTACCACGTCATCGGACTTGACAGTCAGGATTTCCTGCAAGGTGTAAGCTGCGCCATATGCTTCCAGTGCCCAAACTTCCATCTCACCGAAACGCTGTCCGCCGAACTGCGCCTTACCGCCCAGAGGCTGCTGGGTTACCAGCGAGTAAGGACCAGTGGAACGAGCGTGAATCTTATCATCTACCAAGTGATGCAGTTTCAGGTAGTGCATGTAACCTACCGTAACAGGATTATCAAAGGGTTCACCGGTACGTCCGTCGTAGAGAATCGATTTTCCGTTCCGGTTATAGCCTGCCTGCTCTAAGGCGTCCATGATATCTTCCTCGTTGGCACCATCAAATACCGGCGTGGCAATCTTCCAGCCAAGCGCCTTTGCCGCATAGCCAAGATGGACTTCCAATACCTGACCGATATTCATACGGGAAGGTACACCCAGGGGGTTCAAGACAATCTGCAAAGGAGTTCCATCTTCTAAGAATGGCATATCTTCTTCAGGAAGAATCCGGGAGATAACGCCCTTGTTACCGTGACGACCCGCCATCTTATCACCAACAGAAATCTTTCTCTTCTGGGCAATGTAGCAGCGGACAACCTGATTCACGCCGGGAGAGAGCTCATCGCCGTTTGCCCGGGTAAATACCTGAACATCCACAATGATACCATATTCACCATGAGGAACCCGCAGAGAGGTATCTCTGACCTCTCTCGCCTTTTCGCCAAAGATGGCACGGAGCAGACGCTCTTCTGCGGTGAGTTCAGTTTCGCCCTTGGGGGTTACCTTACCAACTAAGATATCGCCGCTTTCTACCTCGGCACCAATGCGGATAATCCCCCGCTCGTCCAGGTTCCGGAGTGCATCCTCACCCACATTGGGAATATCCCGGGTGATTTCTTCCGGTCCCAGTTTGGTATCTCTTGCTTCTACCTCGTATTCTTCAATATGAATAGAGGTAAAGATATCTTCCTTAACCAGCTTTTCGTTGATTAAGATAGCATCCTCGTAATTATAGCCTTCCCAGGTCATGAAGCCAATCAGGATATTTCTTCCAAGACCGATTTCACCGTTCTGGGTGGAGGGACCGTCTGCAATGATGTCCCCGGCTTCTACCCGCTCGCCGGCTGCCACAATGGGGCGCTGGTTGATACAGGTACCCTGGTTGGAACGGGTGAACTTGATCAGCTTATAACGGTCAATCTCTTTGTCGTCATTTAAAATAACAATCTCGTCTGCGGAAACCTTTTCCACAACGCCGCCCTTGGTTGCCAGAACACAAACGCCGGAATCCCGTGCCGCCTTGTATTCCATACCGGTACCCACGATGGGGGACTCGGGAACCAGAAGGGGAACTGCCTGACGCTGCATGTTAGAACCCATCAGGGCACGGTTCGCATCGTCGTTTTCCAGGAAGGGAATCATAGCAGTCGCAATGGACATAACCTGTCTGGGGGATACGTCCATATAGTCAACCCGCTCGGGAGAAACTTCCAAGAACTCATCCTTATAACGGGTTACAATCTTTTTGTTCAGGAACTTACCGTTTTCGTCCAACGGCTCGGTTGCCTGTGCTACATAGTAGCCTTCTTCGGTGTCTGCGGTCATGTACTCAACCTCTTTGGTTACCACGCCGGTTTCCTTGTCAATCTTCCGATAGGGAGTTTCAATGAAACCGTACTCGTTGACCTTGGCAAAACCGCTCAGCGAGTTGATCAGACCGATGTTGGGACCTTCCGGGGTCTCAATGGGACACATACGGCCATAATGGGTATAATGCACGTCACGCACTTCGAAGCCGGCACGGTCACGGGAAAGACCGCCGGGGCCCAAAGCGGAAAGACGGCGCTTGTGTTTGAGCTCGGCCAGGGGGTTGTTCTGGTCCATGAACTGAGAAAGGGGCGAAGAACCGAAGAATTCCTTGATGGCGGCAACGATGGGACGGATGTTGATCAGCGTCGAGGGGCTGACCTCTTCTCTGTCCTGTGCCTGCAGGGTCATACGGTCTTTGACCACCTTTTCCATCCGGGCAAAGCCGATGCGGAACTGATTCTGAAGCAGTTCGCCCACGCTGCGGATGCGGCGGTTGCCCAAATGGTCGATATCATCGGTGACCCCGATATGATAATCCAGACCCAGGAAATAGTTCACAGAGGCCAGGATGTCGGCAATCATAATATGACGGGGGATGAGTTCATCCACTCTTCTTGCCAGTTCTTCGGAAAGATCGGTGACGCTCTCAT
>JAGALN010000029.1 GCA_017625185.1 Clostridia bacterium | reverse complement strand
GCAAGACGAACGTTCTGACCCTCTCTACCGATGGCAAGGGAGAGCTGATTTGCCGGAACCAGAACCTTGCACATCCGATTGTCCTCATCCACCTCAATGGAGAGAACCTCTGCCGGACTTAAAGCATTGGAAACATACTCTGCCGGATCGTCGCTGTACTTGATGATGTCAATCTTCTCGCCCCGCAGTTCCCGGATGACCTCCTGGACACGCATTCCCTTGGGGCCGATACAGGTACCAACCGGATCCACCTTTTCTTTCTTGGAATGAACAGCAATCTTACTGCGGGAGCCAGCCTCACGGGAGAGTGCCTTAATCTCAATGATATCCTCTTCAATTTCGGGAACCTCAAGCTCTAAAAGCCGGCGAACCAGTCCCGGATGGGAACGAGAGGTTACCAGGTGAACGCCCTTCACCGAGTCTGCCACCTCTACCACAAAGACCTTGTACCGCTCACCAACCCTATAATTGTCGGCACGAACCTGCTCGTTGGGCATCAGCACCGATTCGGTATCGTCGATTTCCAGCATCACGTTCCGGCGCTCAATTCTCCGGACGATTGCGCTGGCAATATCGTTCTCCCGGTCAGAATACTCATTGACCATCCTTTCCCGTTCTGCCTCGTGCATTCTCTGGATGACAACCTGCCGTGCGGTCTGTGCCGCGATTCTTCCAAAGGACTTGGGGGTTACCTCAAACTCAGCAATATCTCCAACCTGATACTTGGCATCGTACCGCTGTGCCTCCTCCAAAGAAACCTCTTTCTCTCTGTCCTCAACCGTTTCAACCACCGTCTTGTGTGCCACAATACGGATGGCACCGGTTCCCTCTTCGAAAATCACGCTCACATCCTCTGTCGCACCAAAGTGCTTCCGATATGCAGAAATCAGTGCATTTTCCAGAGCATCCAAGATGATATCCCGGCTGATTCCCTTTTCTTCCTCAATTAACTCCAATAACTCAAACAATTCCGAACTCATTTTTTCAACCAATCCTTTCTATATAGTATCCCAATTATTTACGAAAAATCAAAGTGCAGATGCACAACTGTGGTTTCCTTTTGAAGAACCTCCAAAAGCTCACCGCCCACCTCTAGGGTTATCATCTCCCCGTCAAAGCCTTTCAAGATTCCGGTCAAAAGCTTGCTACCGTTTATCGCCTTATAAAGGCCAACGTCCACAATGGCGCCCTGGTATCTTGCAAAGTGTGCCGCCGTCTTCAGCTTCCGCTCCACCCCGGGAGAAGAAACCTCCAGATAGTAGTTCCGGTCGATGGGGTCTTCCTTATCCAGAACCTCGCTGAGCGCCCGGCTGACCGCCTCGCACTCGTCCAACGAAATGCCCCCTTCTTCTTTGTCTACATAGACCCGGAGGAACCAGATGCCGCCCTCTTTTAAATACTCCACATCGTAGAGATAGCAACCCTTTTCCTGTGCAATGGATTCTGCCATCTGCCAGACCCTTTGTTCTATTTTAGAATATGCCATGATTTCCCTCCCTTTCGGTTTTTCCAAACAGAAAGAGTGAGGTGGAACCTCACTCTTCTGCCTCGTATCAACTTTACGGACGTATTATACCACGGAAATTTTGATTTGTCAAGATATTTTTTGCTCCCTCCGTCTGCCTTCATGCTCCACCCCTCTCATTGGGTGAGGCTTTTTTTGTTTCTATGGTTGCATTTTGTCAAAATCCGTTGTATAATGAAGGTTGTGTTTGCAAAAACAAAAAAGCCCCCGGTTGGAAGCCTTTCTTCTGCCATTATCATATTGGCGGGGATTAATCCCCACCAGTTATTCGTCCTCGGGGTCGCAAATAATCAGTTCTACCGTCTTGGTCAGAACATCTGCATAGCTATAAGAAACACGTCGCTCGCTTGCCATGAAATCCTCATCCACATCAAGCTTCACGGTAAATACACTGGGGTAGGTTCCTTCAATGACACCTTCCCGGGTTACCGTCTGCTTTCTGCCTTTCTTTGCAGTAAGCCGCACCTTACTCCCTATATTATCGGCTAAATCCGATTTAATTTTCACCAAGTCATTCTGCATCATCGCCCCGGACACCCCTTCAACTTTCATTTGTAATCATTATAGCACAAAGTTACGGTTTTGTAAAGTAAAAAATACAAAAAATTACACTAAATTTACAATTTTATGACAGAACGCACGGTTTCCCATAAAATATAGTAAAATCTGCAGGAAGAAAGGAGGATTATTCTATGGACGAATCATCCTATCAAAACAACTTTAAACAGGGGCTTCGGGACGGCGTTCCCATTGGATTGGGGTATCTTTCGGTTTCCTTTACCTTTGGAATGATGGCAGTTGCCGCCGGCATGCCCGCCCTTTGTGCCATCCTGATTTCCATGACTACCCTGACCTCTGCCGGGCAGTTTGCGGGACTTTCCATGATTGTAGCTTCCGCCGGATATCTGGAAATCGCCCTGACCCAACTGGTTATCAACATCCGTTATTCCCTCATGTCCCTCTCTTTATCTCAAAAGCTGGACCGGAAGTTGAAGACTCTGCCCTGGCTTGGTATCTCCTTTGGGATTACCGATGAGATTTTTGCGGTGGCGTCCACCAAATCGGGGCGGGTGGGGTCCAAATATATGACCGGACTGATAGCCGTTCCTTATATTGGCTGGGCATTGGGCACCGCCCTTGGCGCCTTGGCGGGATCCTTCCTGCCAGCCATGGTACAGTCTGCCCTTGGCATTGCCATTTACGGAATGTTCATTGCCATCATTGTCCCCGCTGCCAAAAAGAGCTTCCCCGTCTTTCTGGTTACCGCCGTCGCCGTCATTCTAAGCTGCCTGTTTCGGTTTGTTCCGGGACTGAATCAAGTTTCCGGCGGGTTTGTCATCATTATTTGTTCGGTGGCAGCAGCCGGAATTGGCTCCCTATGCTTTCCCAAAAAGGAGGAATTGTTATGAATATCCCCACCTCTCAATTGGTGCTTTCCGTCGCTATTATGGCGGTTGTAACCTACCTGACCCGTTCCCTGCCCCTGACTCTCTTCCGCCGGGAAATCAAGAACCCTTATATCCGTGCCTTTTTGGAGTACATTCCCTATGCGGTTCTGGGCGCCATGACCTTGCCTGACATCTTCTTTTCCACTTCCTCGATATGGTCGGCTTTGGCAGGGCTCACGGTAGCGATGATTCTTTCCTACCGGGAAAAGAGTTTGCTCACCGTTGCGGTGGCGGCATGTGCCGTGGTTTTTGTGGCAGAGCGGTTTCTTTAAAAAAAATTTAAAAAAAGACTTGCAATTTTAGAAAGAACGTGCTATAATGCAATAGTTCGTTTGAATATGTGCCGCTAGCTCAGCTGGATAGAGCGTCTGACTACGGATCAGAAGGTCGGGAGTTCGAATCTTCTGTGGCACGCCAAGAAAAAGCACTTGCAGTTGCAAGTGCTTTTTTGTTTTACAATTCTTCAAACATATTCTTTTTCCGGTCAATCATTTCATCAAGGCGGGCAATATAGTCCTGGGGTTCTTTCACGTTGAAAATTCGTTCGATCTTATTCTTAACAGGGTCTACCGTTTTGGTAACCCCGCCGCAACCCACCGACAAGATGGTCTGGAGCTCTTCCATAATATAAATATTATACAAATTTTCGGTACCGGGTTTGCAATACCCTACGTTCTCCAAATTCCCCAGTTGGTTCTTCTGGCGGTACATATAATAGGGATGTTTCCCCAACTCTTTCATATACCGATAGGCAAAATCCACCATGGTTTCCACTTGTGCCCCGTCAGTTAAAGCATAGTCTCCCAGATACTCATGGAGTCTGGAGGAACGCTTGATGCTCATGGTATGTACCGTGGTGTTTTCAGGTTTAAGCTTTTCCACCTCCTCCATGGTGTAGCGGAACATCTCAAATGTTTCGCCGGGAAGTCCTGCAATCACGTCCATATTGATACAGTCAAACCCACAGTCCCTGGCAAGTTCCATTGCCCCACGGATATCGTCGGGCGTATGGGCTCTGCCGATGGTATGGAGGGTTTCCGTATTCATAGATTGGGGGTTGATGCTGATTCTGTTCACCCCATGCTGTCGCAAAGTTTTGAGTTTCTCTGCCGTTACCGTATCCGGGCGTCCTGCCTCCACGGTAAATTCCTTGCAGGAGGATAAGGCAAAGCTATCCTCAATCTGGGACAACAACTCGTGGAGCTGGTCTGCCGACAAAGTGGTAGGAGTCCCGCCGCCGATATAGACGGTTTCCAGATGTTTTCCGTTGTCGGCGGTCAGCTTGCCCGCAAAGGCAATCTCCTTTTTCAAACACTCCAGATATTCAGGTATCAACTTTGCCGCCTGCCTTGTTCCGCAGGTGACAAAGGAACAGTACAAGCACCGGGTGGGACAAAAAGGAATCCCCACATACAAGCTGATGCCGTCCTTATCCATGGCATCCTCCACCGGCATTTCTGCTTTGGCTGTTTCCAGTGCCAGGGCGGCTTTTTCGGGAGTTGTGCCGCATTCGTTTAAAAAATAGTCCATGACATCTTTATCGGTTTTTCCCTCCCGCAAAAGCTTGGTGGCAAGCTTTGCCGGACGGATTCCGGTCAGGATTCCCCATGGGGTTTTTGTTGTTTCACTCATCCAAGGTACGGGTTGCCCCTACGCTCCTCTCCAATGGTGGTAGACGGACCATGCCCCGGATAAACAACCGTTTCATCCGGCAGAAGCATGAGTTTTTCCTTGATGGAGGCAATCTCCTGATGGTAGTCACCGGTGGGATGATCGGCTCTGCCGATGCTTCTTTGAAACAGGGTATCCCCGGAGAGCAAAATTCCTCCGCTGTACAGGCAAATACAATCCGAGGTATGACCCGGGGTATGGAGGACCTGAAAGGATTCGCCACCAAGCGTCAGGGAATCTCCGTTCTTTAAGAGTTTATCCGGTTTCACCGGCGTCCAGTTGATTCCTACATAATGGCAGAGGTTATTGATTCCGTCCTGCAAAAAGGCAACACCGTTTTCGTGAGCCGAGAGGGTTGCCCCGGTCTTGTCTTTCAAATCTCCAAGAGCCAGAATATGGTCGTAATGTCCGTGGGTTAAAACGATATCGGTAAGGGTAAATCCCTTTTCTTCCAGAAAGTCCAGAATCACACCTGCCTGGTCGGGGGCATCAATCACCGCCGCATGTTTCGTGGTTTCGTCTGCTAAAATATAACAGT
>JAGALN010000028.1 GCA_017625185.1 Clostridia bacterium | reverse complement strand
CATTGCTTCGGCTCGTCAAAAGCATGGTTCAAGGCTTCCTTATAGAGCTGCTTGGAGCAGACCATGCTCCCGGTGTATTTATCAAGATACGCCTGTATCATCCCGGCTTTGGTGTCCTCCGGCATAAAATCCCGCTGGTGTTCTTTGAGATACCGCTGCATGGCGGGGCTGAAAGCCAGCTTGAACCTGCCGCTTTTATAAATCTCCATCGCTTCCGCCCACATCTGCCCGATATAGGCTCTGGAAGCGGCTTCATCCTCCAAAATGTGAACTTCCGCCTGCTCCGGGTACACCATGACCGGGATAAAGCGGCGGTTGCCGGAACGGTCAAGGGGCAGGAAGTCAAGGGCATTGGAAGTGCCGCCAAACACGCACTGACGGGGGCGGTCTGCCGGGTGGGTTTCATAAGGTATCTTGTAAACCTCTTTCTGCCGGCTTAAAAATGACTTGATTTCCTCAATGCTCTTGGCGTTGGCGGTTGCCATCATTTCCGACATTTCGATAATCCAGTGACCTTGCAGCTTGCGGTACACATTGTCATCGTCCAGCTTCCGCAAATCATCGGAGAACCACTCGTCCCGGACTGCCAGCAGCCGGAAGAAGGTGGACTTTCCAGCCCCCTGACCGCCTACCAGACAGAGCATGATTTCAAACTTGCACCCCGGCTGAAAGGCTCGTGAGATTGCACCCAGCAGGAACAGCTTCAACGCTTCATAGGTGTAATCGTCTGCGTCAGCCCCCAGAAAGTGCCGCAGGCAGAAGCGGATTCGCTCTGTCCCGTCCCACACAAGGGAACTTAAATAATCCCGGATGGGGTGGTACTTGTTTTCATTCGCCACAATCCCGATGGCGTTATCAATCTTTTTCTCATTGGTAAGCCCGTAGGTTTCTTCCAGATAAAGAAGCAGATACTTCATATCTGTATCGTTCAGGGCGGTGCTTTCCCTGTGGAAGCCGATGGGCTTTATGATGTCCTTGCGGTCAGTCAGGATGTTGTATGCGATAGCCCCTGAAAGCAGAGGGTCACGTTGGAATACGGTCAGGCAGTTCCGTATGCTCTGACGGACACCGCCTTTCTCGGTAGTTTCCAGCCCCTCCTTGATTTCCTCAATGCTCTGGGGTGGCTGCATGGCGTTCATGGTGTTTTTTAGTTCTTGCTGCGTCTGCGGCGGCAAGCTCTGCCATTCGCTGTTCAAGCTGTATCACATCCTTTCCGTAGTCCGTAATCAAAGCCGCTTTTTCCTCTGTTTCCCCGAACAGCAGCACATCCAGCAGATACTCCACTTGGTCTTGCTTCTGTAAGGCTTCTATAAACCGGGGATGAAAGGCTTCCTCCGGGGAGTGTGGGGCGTAGTCCGTTCTCCATGCCCGAAGCAGATGGAGATAATCAGCAAGAATACGGAAGCAGCGGTTCTTTGCTTCCTGAAACTGTTCCTCCGGGGATTTCTGCCGGGGCTTTGGCTTTTTTTCCTTTCCCGGCGGCTTCCAGTCCTCATAGGAAAGCCCGAAGTCCTGTGCCAGTTGTACGGCGGCTTCTTTCTTTCCCAGCCCATACAGGGCGGCGGCAAAATCAATCACATCCCCATCCGCACCGCAGCCGAAGCAGTGGTAACGCCGATCCAGCTTCATGCTTGGGGTTTTATCGTGATGGAACGGGCAGCAAGCCATCCCGTTCCGACCTACATGGATTCCATAATGCTCCGCAGCCTGTCTTGTTGTGACGGACTGCTTCACAGCTTCAAATACATTCAAATCTATCCCTCCTTGAAAAAAAGAAAAGCACCTGACATTCTCAATCTGAAAATGGCAAGTGCCTGTTAAAGTTCCATATCCTGTTGTTTGTGTTTTGTCTGCACCGGGGCAGTTCTTTGTGCTTTTTTCTCGTCCGCCTTATCCTGCAAGACTTCTTTGAGGGGCTGCTTCTTGGGCGGCTCTTTGCTTTCTTCTGTGCCGGGGGTGGCTTTCCGTACCCAGTAGCGGATGTCCCGCAGCTTCTTCAAATCCTCCTGTACCTCTGTCAGCGGTACTTTCAGCTCTGCGATTTCGCTGAGAAGGGTTTCCTGCTCCTGTTGCAGTTCCTTTTGGGTGCTGTCCTTATCGTCCGGGTGCTTGGCAAGGTAGGCGGTGGCTTTCGCATACCGGGCGACCTCCGGGTGTTCCTGTTTGAATTTCTCCTTTGTTTTCTTGAAAAATATCTTCTGGTACTTCTCATAGACAGGCTTACATTCCTTGCAGTCTGTCCGGCTGGCAAGAATCCCGTCAATCACTTTGCTGCGGGCTTCCTTTGGCTTCATCTGACTGCGGT
>JAGALN010000027.1 GCA_017625185.1 Clostridia bacterium | reverse complement strand
GTCAAGATACTTTTTGCCAATGGTTTCGATAAAGTTATCAACCATTTCGGATTTGATGAGAGTAACGGTACAGCCACCAAAGCCGGCTCCGGTCATTCTGGAACCTAAAACACCGTCAATCTTCAAAGCCTCGGCTGCCAGCAAGTCAAGCTCAGGACAAGTAACCTCGTAAAGGTCTCGGAGCGAGTTGTGAGATGCGGTCATCAATTCGCCAAATGCCTTTAAATCGCCTGCGGTTAAAACCTCGATAGATTTTTTTACTCGGGCATCTTCTTCAATGACATGACGAACCCGGCGTTCTACTGTTTCGTCCTGAATAAAGCCGCACAGGGGTTCGTACATCTCGGGGGTAACATCACCCAGGCAGGTGATTTCCGGAAGATGTTCTTTCAGGATTGCAAAGCCTGCTTCGCATTCACTCCGGCGCTCATTGTATTTGGAGGCACCCAGAGAATGCTTTTTGTTGGTGTTGGAGAGGACTAGCTTGTAGCCGTCAAGTTCAATGGGAACCAATTTGTAATCCAGGGTCTTACAATCTAGGAAGATGGCGTGGTTCTTCTTGCCCATGGCAGAGGCGAACTGATCCATGATGCCACACTTAACACCCACATAGTTGTGTTCTGCCTTCTGACTGAGCTTTGCCATTTCGATACTATCAATGTCAGTTGCGCCGCCTAAGGATGCCATGGCAATGGCGCTGGAAACCTCGATGGCGGCGGAAGAAGAAAGTCCTGCCCCGTGTGGAGTTGTATCGTGGAAAAGCATATCGGCACCGGTAATGTTATAGCCAGCCTTTTGCAGTTCAACAAAAACACCGAACTGATAATTTCCCCATTTCAAATCCCGGAAGTTTTCCAGGGTATCAAGGGAACCCTCTACCAAATCGGGCAGGTCGGTTGCCTTGATGCGAATTTTGCCATCATCACGCTTTCTTGCCGCAACCGTGGTGCAGAAAGTCAATGCCGCGGGAAAAACGTAGCCGCCGTTGTAGTCGGTATGTTCGCCGATCAGGTTAACACGGCCGGGAGAAGCAAAAAGCCGAATCTCGTCCTCGGTTCCGCCAAAGGTTTCCATGAACTGTTTTTTCAATTCTTGAATGGTCATTGCAATCTATCCTTTCAGAAATTTTTGATGTGCCTGACGAAGCTCCTCGGCTTTTTCTTCGGGAGCAGTGGGGTTGCAGGCGGCCCAAGCACCGGTTTCGCTGGATGCGTTGAATTTCTGCTTATCAGCGGCACGCATGGGCGGGAAAAACTCAATGTGAAAGTGGAAGTAGTCAGAACAATCCTCGCTGTTGACCGGATCCTGGTGCATACACATCATGTAAGGGAAAGGATATCCAAAGAGGGTATCCAGGGTTCCGGCGGTTTCCTTTAAAATCTTTGCCAGATTATCCTTTTGACGGTCATTGAATTGTGCAAGGTTTTGAATATGTTCCTTTGCTGCTATGTAGACACCATAAGGATAATCGGTAAAGAAGGGGAGGAAGGTGACAAAATCTTCGTTCTCAATAATAATTCGCTTTCCGCAGTTCATTTCCTCTTTTAAGATATCGCAGAACAGACAATTACCTGTCTTTTCAAAATGCTCCTTGGAGGATTCAATTTCAACTTCCAGCTTCTTGGGAATATAACTGTAGCCGTAAATCTGACCGTGAGGATGAGGCATGGTAACCCCAACAACGTCGCCCCGGTTTTCAAAAATGAAGATGTACTTAATTTTTTCATCTTTTCGAAGCTCGGTAAAACGGTCGGTCCAGAGGTCTACAAGTTCCCGGATATGGGGAACGCTCAATTCCGGCAGGGTCACAGTGTGCTCGGGAGAATAGAGGATAACCTCACACTTTCCGTAAGACTCCTTTACCTTGTATAAATCAGTTGCTACGTCATCCGGTGTCGGAGGATTTTGGGAGAGTGCGGGAAAATCGTTGTCATATTTATAAACGGTAAAATGATCCGGAACCTTGCCCGAGCCGGGACAGAAGGGACACCAGTCCTT
>JAGALN010000026.1 GCA_017625185.1 Clostridia bacterium | reverse complement strand
ATTCTTTCCAAGAAAACCAATGTAGGAATTGTGATACAAAGAATGGACAGACAGGAGGATGACAATGAGAGAACCAAAACGAATTAGCATTTTTCTCGGGCATTACGGCAGCGGAAAGACTGAACTCGCTGTTAACTATGCGCTCTATTTGCGGAGCCTTGGGAAAAAGGTTGTTGTGATAGATTTTGACTTGGTCAATCCGTATTTTAGAACCAAGGATGCGGAGAAGCTATTTGAGGAAAATGGAATTTCCTTAATTGCACCGGCGTTTGCCAACACCAATCTGGAAAACCCAACCATCCCCGCTGAAATTTTCAGTATCTTTGAAGATAAAGAGGTTTATGCCATCTTTGATGTAGGCGGTGGTGAAGACGGTTCCATTCCTTTAGGGTTTTACCACCAGCAATTGGCGAAAGAGGACTGCGATGTTTTCTTTGTCCTCAATCAACGACGACTTTTGACGGCGGATTTGGAGGGCGCTCTGGATATCTATGGAGAGATAGCAGCGGTTGCCCGTATCGGGATAACCGGATTGATTAACAATACCCATTTAAAAGAAGAAACAACATCGGAAATGATTTTGGAAGGGCAAGAGCTTGCCGAAGAGGTGGCGGATGCCCTGAAGATTCCGGTAGTATACATCAGTGGTGCCAAAGAAATGCTGGATGTTCTGCCCGAGGCGTATGAACCTTTGAAATTTCCGATTCAGTTTTATATCAATCTAATGTTTTAAGGAGGAAGAGAAAATGGCAAAAGTTACATTCCGTTCGGAAAAATGTAAGGGTTGTGAGCTGTGTACTACGGTTTGCCCCAAGAAAATTATCGTGATGGATGTAGAAAAGATCAATGAAAAAGGTTTTCATCCTGCGACGATAACAGATCAAGAACAGTGTATCGGTTGTGCATTTTGTGCGACCATTTGTCCTGATTGTGTAATCAAAGTGGAAAGATAGGAGGATTCAACATGGAAAAGAAAGTTTTAATGAAAGGAAACGAAGCCTTAGCAGAGGCGGCAATCCGTAGTGGATGTCGGTTTTTCTTTGGCTATCCCATTACCCCGCAGACCGAGCTTGCGGCATACATGGCAAAACAGATGCCCAAGCGTGGCGGTACCTTTTTGCAGGCTGAAAGCGAGATTGCTGCAATTAATATGGTTTACGGTGCAGCAGGTGCCGGCGCCAGAGTTATGACAAGTTCTTCCAGCCCCGGTATTAGCTTGAAGCAGGAAGGCATTTCTTACATAGCAGGTGCCGACCTTCCTTGTGTTATTATCAACATTGTTCGTGGAGGTCCCGGCCTTGGCGGTATTCAGCCTTCCCAATCCGACTATTTCCAGGCAACCAAGGGCGGTGGTCATGGTGATTACCGGCTATTGGTTTATGCACCTTCCTCGGTTCAGGAAATGGCAGACCTGGTGGAAAAAGCATTTGATAAGGCAGATGAGTATCGGATGCCTGCAATGATTATGGGCGACGGAATGCTGGGGCAGATGATGGAACCGGTTTCCTTTAAGCCGGAACGGGAGCTGGCAACTCTGCCGGAAAAACCCTGGGCAACCACCGGTACCGGCATGAAGAGAGAGAAGAACATTATTAATTCTCTCTACCTGACTCCGGACGAACTGGAGAACTTGAACAACGAAAGACAAAAGCGGT
>JAGALN010000025.1 GCA_017625185.1 Clostridia bacterium | reverse complement strand
GTGGTTCAGCTCCCGGTTTTCGATTTCTGCATCCGCCGGTAGCTCCTGTTCCAGCTTTTCGGCAAGTTCCGTCCCTGCCGTATCCAATACCTGATTCACTGTTCGTTTCCTCTCCACAAGCTGCTGCTCCTTGTAGGTTTCGGTGTGGACAAACAAAGAGGGCAAGGAATCCAAAGGAAGCCGAAACTCCCGCTCCGTGGCAGAGCAGTCCGATACCTCATAGGGGTTTGCTTTCCCCCAATAAAGGGGGATTTCCCTATCCAGAATCCGCAAGGCATAGCGGGTTTTGGTATTTCCGGTATCCATAGCTTCAGTATATTGGAGGGGGTATTCCTTTTCTGTCCGGTAGGTGGTTCGGGCATAGACCTGACCGTAGGCATGGACGGTTCGGTAGCCCGTCACCGGATTATCCATAATCCCGCTGACCAGAACATCTCCCTCCCGGACACCGGAGCCGATTTTCACAACGGATTGCCCATTTCTTGCCTCTATAGATAAAATCTCTCCGTCCCGGGCAGCCACCAGATGGCAGGGCGTATCCTGATCCACACCCGGCTCCGGGGTCAGCCGTTCCACCACCTCTACATAGACTCGGGAGCCGCTTACGTTGATTCCAATCCAGGCAAGCTCATCCAGATCCCTCATCATTTGGTTCCGGATATGAAAGGAGTCCAGATTCCGTGCTGACTTTCCCAGTGCCACGCCGGAACGGGCGAGATGTTGCAGTACGGTTTCGGTAGAAATTTTTTCATTTCCAAAAACAGTAATTCCCATAATATGCCCTGAAGTATACCAGAGGAACAGCAACGCAAGAAGGATGCCGAGGATAGCAAATTTTCGTTTTCGGTATCGGTGCAAAAAGAAGGGTAATCCTTGACGTTTGAGAATCTTGACTCTGGTTTTGGTTCGGAAACAGACCGGACGAATTTTCCGAAAGGAGGTAATAGAGAGGTCCGCAATCAAGCGTTCTGCTCCCAGCCGGCGAATGTTGCGGATGTTAAAGTCCCGCCGCATACAGATATTCAAAAATCGCTCCAGAAAAAGACCCTCTGCCTGAATGGTCACATACCCCTCTGTCCGGTTTCGCATTTCCCAAAAGCCCATGCTACGCCCTCCCCTTTTCCCGATTGAATTCTACGGCATGAATCCGTCCGGTGATATAGAGAAGTTCTCGGGTGATGTTTCGGATTTCCAACCCAGAACCGGTTATGGTTAAGGGGTAAGGATTTGCCTTGACCTGGATGCAGACATCGCTATAGGTCAGAATGCTCTTATAATTCTCCAGGGTCAGCTCCCGATCCCCGATGCAGGAGATGAGCACCGTGTCCAGGACCACCTCTTTGGAAATATCGATGGCGTCTGCAATTCGTTCCCGCACCGTTGCTTTTTCTTGAGTCAGCTCCTTGTTCTTTCGCCCCATACCATTCCTCCGCACATGATTCCATTTCGTCTCTTCCCTATTTTTATGCGTAAAAGGAACACTTCATGAATAGATTAAACAAGAAGTTCTTTTGGGAGGAAACCGTTATGGCACGCTTTTTCAAGTTCACTTTGAATCTTTGTCTGATCTACCTGACCACCGCTATGGTTATCATGCCCACGCCTTGCATCGCAGCTGCCATGGAGGCTATGACCCTTTGTGTACAGGTGGTCATACCGTCGCTGTTTCCTTTCTTCGTCTGCAGCCGTTATCTGGCAGAGCAAGGTATTGCCAATCTCTTGAGCCGCTATCTGTCCCGGTGGATGCGTCCCTTGTTTGGTGTTCCGGGGGGAGGGGCTCTTGCGGTGGTTTTAGGCATCGTCAGCGGTTACCCCATCGGCGCCGCCACCGTCGTCAATCTTTATGAAACCGGAACCTGCACCAAAACCGAGGCGGAACGGCTGCTGACCTTTTGCAACAATTCAGGGCCTCTCTTTGTTCTGGGTGCAGTGGGGATTGGAATGCTTCACAATCAAAAAATAGGGATTCTTCTGTATCTAATCCATGGGGTGTCCGCACTCCTGACGGGATTTCTCTTTCGAAAATATGGAAAGAACGCCATGACTATTGCAACGCTGCCTCCCTCGAATGCCCCGCGGAGCAATCCGGCGTCTGCCTTTGCAACTGCGGTCAGTGATGGTGTCAGTGCCATTTTGAAGGTTTGCGGCTTTGTCATTTTGTTCTCGGTATTTTGCAAGGTACTGCCATGGCAGAGTCCCTGGCTTTATGTGCTACTGGAAATTACCGGCGGGGTTCACGCCATTGTTGAAGAAAGTCTTTCCATGGAGGTTCTGCTTCCCGTCCTGTCCTTTTTTCTGGCTCTTTCCGGCTTGTCGGTTCTGCTCCAGACCGCCGGTATTGTTCTCCCGGCAGGGCTCTCCCTGCGTCCCTACCTTTTGGGGAAGCTGGTGCAGGCAGGCATTGCCTTTGCGCTCACGGTTTTTCTTTGCAAGGGTCTCCCCATCTCCCAGCCAGCCTTTTCCGGAACGGTTCCCACACCGCCCCTGCCAACCATCTCTCAGCTCTTTGCTCTTACCCTTGCGGAAATTCTGGTTGCCCTGACAGTGGCAGGATTGTTTTGCTTGACAGGATTGATTGTTACAAGATTTCAGAGAAAAAAATAGCACCCTTAAGCAGAATAC
>JAGALN010000024.1 GCA_017625185.1 Clostridia bacterium | reverse complement strand
TGCAAGAAGAAGCAGCTGACCAATACCCGGGCATCGGGCAGTGACGAGGCGCTTCGACTGACCCCGCCCCAGCAGATGAGCTTGGAGGCTTGTCTGGAATTTTTGGCAGATGATGAACTGCTTGAGGTAACCCCCGAGCATCTGCGGCTTAGGAAGCGGATTTTAAATAACCAGCTCCGGGCGAAGGCAAATGCCAGAAACAAGGCGTAAAAGAGGCATGAAAAAACGGAGGTGTATTGCATGCACCTCCGTTTTTGTAGTTGTTAGGAAATTGGAAAGACAGTTTGTGTCTTCGGTGTTGTTCCTGTGGGGTTACTCTCGGCTTGATTCTCCCGGATTCGATCCATAATCTCCTGCCGTAACGCTTCGTCGGAGGGAGAACCCTCTGTAGCTGCCGGATTGGTGGTAGTGGTTGTATCCGGTTTGGTGGGCGTGGCGGTTGCCGTAGCCGCTGGTTTTAGTTCGGGGGTTTCCCATTGGGGGTGATAAACTACGGTTTCGCCCTGCTTGAGTCCCGAAATAATTTGTACGTTTTTGCCGTTTGTAATTCCATACCGCACGGTAGCCAGGCGACAACCCTTCGGAACCTCAATTTCCGGAAGTTTGTCCTCTTTGCCGGATGCGGCAGATGCAGTAGGCTGGACCGGAGCAGTTTCGGTAACATCAGAGGGGATGAGTTCCTTAACCAGAACAAAAGCGGTCTGTCCGTTGGGGTTCTGCAATGCCTTTTCAGGTACAAAGAGGACATTGCTGGCAGATGCCAGAATAATCTTGGCAGAAACGTCCATGCCCGCTTTCAGGGTGCCGGGGTTCTCCACCAGAACCTCCACATCGAACATTAGTTTGCCCTCCTTGTTCCGGACGCCCTCAGGAGAAATGCTCTTCACGGTGCCGGAGAAGGTTTCGTTGGGAACCGAATCGGTGCTGACGTTGGCACGAAGACCCGGCTTGATTTCCGACAATTTCTTTTCTTCTACCTGGAAGGTAAATCGCATGGATGCGGTGTCGGTAATCACCATCATAGGCTGAGAGGTGTTGGCCATGGCAACATTGTCGCCTACCTTGGCATTCTTCTCGGTGACAACGCCGCTGACAGGAGCTACAATGGTGTAGTTTTCCAGCTGATTTTTGGCAGACTCCACGTCGTATTCGTTGCTCTTTTGGTCATAGATGCTGGAACGCTGACTTTGCTCCGCCTGGTTGTCCCGGACGGTGGCAAGTAGGGTCCCGGAAGAAACCGAAACGCCTTGACTCACATTGACGGAATAGATCGTGCCGAATACCGAAGATGTAATAGAAACAATCGATTCGTCACTTCGTTTCAGGGTGCCGATTACCTGCCCTGCCGAAACAGAATGACCGTTTTTGATGGTCAGGCTTTGAATTACGCCGGATTCGGCAGCATAAATCCGCAAGGGAGAGGTGGTGTAACTGCCAGCCGCTCTGGATCGCTCCAATTGGTTCTCAGCTCTCTTTAAGGCAAGTTGAGCATCGGTATCATCCAACCGATAAAGCACCGTTCCGGCTTCCACTCTGTCTCCCACCTGCGGAGAGGATTCCAGAACCTTGCCGGATACGAGGGAGGTGATGCTGTAATGAGCATTGGCAGACAGAGTGCCGGACACCTTCATGGTGGAGATTACATTTCCTTTGGAAACGGTTGCCTGGGCATAGCCCCGCAGAGGGTCGGTCAGAATCGGGATGGCAATGGCCATCGCCACTATAAGAATCAAGGAAATCAAGCCGATTCCACTTCCAACCAGGAGCTTTTTATGCTTTTTGCAGAAGGTGAAAATCTTCCCGAACCTGCCATGGGGCTTGTCCTCGAGAAGATAGTCGGGCAATTCCAGACGGTCGGTGTCGGAAAACTCTGGGTCCTCTGCGGTTGATTCTGTATTTGTATCCTCATAGAGAACAAAGTCCTCTATCTTATCTGCATCTTGTTTCTTTTTGGAAGAGCCTGGTAACCAGTCTGCCATGGGAATACCTCCTAAATTTATATCTGTTATGTAACTTCTGCCATCGGCAGAATCTATGCCGGAAAGAAAGTCATTTTATTATAGCAGAGGTTTGTTGCTTAAATGTTAAGGAATTGTTAAAATTATCAAACTTTTTTTGCAAAAGATACGAATCTTGTCGGCTGCGGTTTGGTTGGCACAGGTTAAGATTCTAGGATGGGGGCGTTTATTATTTCTTATTGCCAAGAAGTCTTTCGTGATATATTATAAATAGAAAGGTTTTGTTAAATTTTATAGAAAAACCGCATATTTTTTAAAATGGCGAAAAGATTTCTTGCAAAAATATGCAAAATCATGTAAACTGAACTTGGAATACGCGGAATTTCTTGCAAAAGAAACCCGGAACTTTTTTCGAAAAGTTTTACGGGTATTATCAGAAAAACAAGGAAAGAATATTCTTATAATAAAGAAATAAATACAACGCCTTCCCCAAATCGGGATGGTGGAAATTTGAGATATGGTATCAGTCAGTTATAACTTAGGAGGGTTTTTTCATGAGTGAGATTAAAAGAATTGGCGTTATGACCGCCGGTGGCGACTGCCCCGGTTTGAATGCAGCAATCCGTGCGGTAACCAAGACCGCAATCCAGAAATATGGACTGGAAGTTGTTGGCATCAAGCACGGCTATCGCGGACTGTTCCTGGGCGGTGATAATTTTGTGAAGCTGGGGCTTGAGGATGTATCCGGTATCATTAGCAGAGGCGGAACTATTTTGTATAGTTCCAATAAGGATAATCTGTTTGATTATACTTACACCGACGAAAACGGTGTGGAGCATCATGGCGATATGTCTGATGTAGGTGTTGAAAATTTGAAGAAGGCTGGGATCGACGCCATGGTTATCATTGGCGGCGACGGTACCTTGACCTCGGGACGTGACTTTGCAAGAAAGGGCGTTAAGGTAATCGGTGTTCCCAAGACCATTGATAACGATTTGGCATCCACCGACACTACCTTTGGTTTTGATACCGCAGTATCTGCGGCAACCGAGGCAATTGACCGTCTGCGTACCACCGCAGAATCCCACAGCCGTACCATCGTGGTAGAGGTTATGGGACGTTATGCCGGCTTTATCGGAATCGCGGCTGCCATTGCCGGTGGCTGTGATGCGGCATTGATCCCCGAGATTCCTTATGATATTAACAAGGTAGCAGATGCCATTAAGGCGAACCGGGCACGTGGTAAGAATTTTGCCCTGGTGGTTGTTGCAGAGGGTGCAAAGCCTCTGGATGGTGATGTTGTTGTTTCTAAGGTAGTAGAAGATAGTCCCGATCCCATCCGTCTGGGCGGCATCGGTGAGGTTGTGGCAGAACAACTGGAAAAGCTGGCAGGTCTGGAGAGCCGTGCTACCATTTTAGGTCATGTTCAGAGAGGCGGTACTCCTACTGCCAATGACCGGATTCTGTCCACTCGGTATGGTTCTTATGCGGTAGATCTGCTCATGGAGGGTAAGTTTGGCAACATGGTAACCTTAAAGGGTGCGGAGCTGAGTTACGACTCTCTGGAAAATGTCATTGGTAAAAACAAGGCAGTGGAAGAGGATAGCTACTGGGTTGAAACTGCCCGGAGAATCGGAATTTGCTTGGGTGACTAATTCTTTTTGAAGAATTTTAAAAAAAGGCTTGCATTTTCTTTCGGGATGTGCTATAATGTTTCACGCTTGTAAAACAAGCCTGACTATTGTAAAGATTTGATTTCATAGATTGAAAGAGGTGAAAATCATGAAACAGGGTATTCATCCCGATTATAAGGAGACCACAATTAAGTGTGCCTGCGGTAATGTGATTGAGACCGGTTCCACCAAGGAAGACATCCGTATCGAAATTTGTTCTGCATGTCATCCTTTCTACACCGGTAAGCAGAAGCTGGTAGATACCGGCGGCCGTGTTGATAAGTTCAGAAAGCGTTTTGGTCTGGACAAGTAATTACATTGCAAACAAAAAACCGATTCCGTACGGAATCGGTTTTTTTGTTGTTCGTTTTATATCATAATTCCCCCATTGGGGCTCAAAACTTGACCGGTTATAAAGCTGTCCTGTTCTGCCAGATAGAAAATCGCTTTGGCGATATCTTCGGGAGTTCCCAACCGTCCTAAGGGAGTTTCTTCGATAAGTTGCGTCAGGGTTTCTTTGTCCAGTGTGGCATTCATATCGGTGTCGATGACTCCGGGTGCCACACAGTTGACGGTAATTCCTGAGGGGCCTACCTCTTTGGCAAGGGCACGGGTCATACCGATTAACCCTGCTTTGGCAGTGGAATAGGCAACCTCGCAGGCGGCACCGGTAATGCCCCAAATAGAGGAAACATTCACGATAGCACCGCTTTTTTGATGAATCATATGGGGGAGAACACCCCGGCTGCAATAAAAGGCGCCGGATAGAGTTACATCCAACATTCGATGCCAATCCGTATCGGAAAGGGAATCGAAAAACCCAAATTGGGCAAAGCCGGCATTGTTGATGAGCACATCGATGCCGGGAAGCTGCTTCAGCATCTCTGCCACCTGTACAGAATCTGCCACGTCGGCATAGACGGCAACCCCGCCAATTTCCCGGGCAAGCTGCTCTGCCCTTTGCTTCTCGGTGCGATAGTTCAGGTAAACATTATCGCCCTTTTCGGCAAAAAGTCGTGCGGTTGCCGCACCAATCCCCCGGGACGCCCCGGTAATCAATATATTTCTCATGGGGTGCTCCTCCTTGTGTTCGTTGACCTATGTAGGGACCGGCGTCCTCGACGGTCCGATATGATTATATCACAACCAGACTAGAAACACAAGTTCTTGTTGCAAAGAAAGGACAAATATGGTAAACTAAAAGGAAGGAATAGAGAGGGGGCAAGAGGATGGAAGTCAGCTGGACAGCGGAACAGCTTCAGGCGATTGAACAAAGAGGTAGCAATATTCTGGTTGCGGCGGCAGCGGGCAGCGGTAAGACAGCGGTGTTGGTCGAACGCATTATCCGCCGGATTTGTGATGCGAAGAATCCTGTCCCCGTGAACCGTTTGTTGGTACTGACCTTTACCGAGGCAGCGGCGGCAGAAATGAAACGGAAAATTGCCACTGCCATGGAGGAACGGCTCCGGCTAGAGCCGGATAATCGGTGGCTTAGGGATCAGCTCCTGATGGTATCATCAGCACATATCTCTACGGTGCATGCTTTTTGTAAGACCATGCTCCAGAATAATATCCACAAAACCGACCTGCCGGTGGATTTTACCCTGATTGATGAAACCGAGAATGCGGTTCTTAGGAATCAGGCGTTGGACCGGGTGTTGGAACGGTACTATCAGCGGATTGGGAAGAAGGAAGCTTTCCGGGATTTGACCACGGGTTATGGAGGCACCAAATCCGACGATACCCTGCGGGAAACGGTGAAGCGGCTCTATCATTTCAGTCGGAGTCTTGCTTATCCGGAGAAGTGGCTTGCCTATGCTGCGGAGCAGTACCGGATTGCCGAGAAAGCAGGGGGCTTGACGGGCACCGATTGGGAAAAAATCCTGCTTGCGCGGTGCCGGGAGCTGGTTGCGGAAATGGAGAGCGGCTATCGACGTATCTGGAAGATTGTGGAGGCAGAAGTCCCCTCTGATCATAAATATTTCAGTTATTACCAGGAACTTTTGCAGAACTTTCTCCAAGCCTTTGAACCGGCACGGATGGGGGAAACCTCGGTGGCTGTCCTAAAGGCTTGTCAGGAACGGTTTGAGGTTCCACGCACTCCGGTGAAAACGGGGCTGGAGGAAGAGGTTGTCAATCGAATTAACAGCATCAAAAAGCATTTGGTTACTGAATCCCAGACCGATTTGCGGTTGCTTCTGGATGGCACCGACCCGGAGCGGATGGAGCGAATTTTGCTATGCGGTTCCAGAGTTCAGGTGCTCAAGCAGCTGGTTCGGCAGTTGGAACGGCTCCATACCGCCATGAAACGGGAAAAATCCGTACTGGATTTTGGGGATTTGGAGCATGAAATGATGGGACTTCTCTCGGACCGCCGGGGCAATCCCACCGAGGTTGCTTTGCAGCTGCGGGAGCGGTTTGAGGAAATTCTGGTGGATGAGTATCAGGATACCAACGACATTCAGGACACCATTTTTCGACTGCTTTCCAAAGAGGAAACCAATATCTTTATGGTAGGGGATTTGAAGCAGAGCATCTATCGGTTCCGGAACGCCAACCCCAATATTTTTGCGGAAAAATATCATCGGTATCTGGCAGGAGACGGCGGCGTTTGTATCCGTCTTTTCAAAAATTTCCGGAGTCGAAAAACGGTGGTGGACAGTGTCAACGGTATTTTCTCGAACATTATGATGGAGGAAACTGGCGGTCTTGATTATACGCCGGAGGAATACCTGATTCCCGGTGCGAACTATCCGGAAACCGGGGACGACTTTACCACAGAACTTTTGCTAACCGATGTTGCGGCGGCAAAAGAGGAACAAGGAGAAGAGGGGCCGGATGCGTCGGCGCCCCAAATGGAAGCGGAGGTCATTGCAAAACGAATCCGGAACATGGTAGATGGCGGCGAGCTTCAGGTTACGGATGGGGAAACCAAGGAGCCTCGTCCGGTCCGGCTTGGAGATATCACCATTCTTGTCCGGAATAAAAGCCGTGTTCCCGAGATGGAACAGGTGTTGAACGGATACGGGATTCCTACCGCCTCCGAGGTGGGGCAACAGTATCTGGATTCCCTGGAAGTGCTGACGGTATTGAGCTTTTTGCAGATTATCGACAATCCTAGACAGGATATTCCCTTGCTGGCAGTGCTCCGGTCTGCCATTTTTGGGTTCAGTCCAGAGGAATTGGCGAACATCCGCCTTTCTGCCAAAGGGGATTTTTACACCGCACTCATTGCCTCGGCAGAGCAGGGAAATTCCCGTGCCGCCGAGTTTTTGGAATGTCTGGAGGACCTGCGAAAGGATGCGGTGGGACATGGCGTGGGACATTTAATCTTCCGTATCCTCCATGAACTCCACTACCTGGCGTTGGTGGGAGCTATGCCAAGCGGAAGAGTCCGTCAGAGGAATTTGAACCTGCTCTATGAGCGTGGTGAAGAGTTTGAACAGGGTTCCCTGCAGGGATTATTCCACTTTATGGAATATATTGAGAGTTTGCGGAGCGAAAAGGCGGACATGAAAGCTGGCACCGACTTTGCCGATGCGGCAAATACCGTATCGATTATGACCATTCACAAATCCAAGGGTCTGGAATTCCCGGTGGTGATTCTTTGTAATATCGACACCGAGTTCAATGAACGGGATGCCTCAAACGGGATTCTCTGGCATGAGAATGCCGGCATTGCCATGGACTATGTGGATACCCGGCTCCGGGTGAAGTACCCAACCCTTGCCAAACAGCTGGTTCGGGAGCAAATCCTCAAGGATTCCCGTGCCGAGGAAATGCGTCTTTATTATGTAGCGGCAACCCGTGCCAAGGAGAAACTGATTTTATCCACCTTGATTGGAACCAAGCATGACGGCTGGAAAAAGGCGGCACCTTTGGCGGGGGATGCCCTGCCCGCCGGATTGATTCGCCGACAGCGGAGTATGCGGGATTGGACCCTTTCCTGCCTGCTTGCTCATCCTGCGGCAGAGAAATTGCGGGAAATTGCAGATGCAGGTGCATTGAATCCGTCTATAGAATTTCCCCTTTCGGTGGAATATCGTGTTCCCGATGGGGAAGTGCTTGCCCTTCTTCCGGAGCGGGAGGGAGAGAGGTTGCCGGAAAAGACGGATTCTGTATTGGACATGACAGAACGGCTTTCCTACCGATATCCCCATGGGGAGCTTTCGGGTATTCCGGTGAAGCTCTCTATCAGTGAGCTGAAGCGGAGAAATATGCCGGACAGTGACTATGTAAAGGGCGTCCTGCAACCTCGGGATGTGGTGCTGGGTGAATTGACGGAAATTGGTGCCGCAGAACGAGGTACCATCACCCATTATGTGATGCAGCATATGGATTTTGCCCGGACCGATACCGAGCTTGAGATAGAAGAACAACTGGAGGAGATGGTATCTGCCGGATTGATTACCAAGCGGCAGAAATCGGCAGTGTCTGTCAAGGGGATTTTCGGATTCTTTTCCCATCCTTTGGGGCAACGGCTGAAAAAAGCGGAACGTACCGAGCGGGAGTTCGATTTCTATATGGAAATTCCTGCTGGACAGTTTCATGAAGCATTGCCGGCGGAAGACCGGGAAGAAGCCGTGCTTCTGCAGGGTATTGCAGACTGCTTCTTTTATGAGGAGGACGGCGTAGTTCTGATTGACTATAAGACCGACCGGGTTCCGGCAGAACAGGCGGAGGAACATATTTCTCATAATTCTCACCCCTAAATTAATTTTTGATTAAACTATAATACAATATAATTCACAATATATAACAATTGCGAAGTTAATTATATTGTATCATTTTCAACACTCATTTAAAACAT
>JAGALN010000023.1 GCA_017625185.1 Clostridia bacterium | reverse complement strand
TAACAGAATAAAGAAAATTCACAGAAGCCCTTGATTTTTTTAGAAAAATACGGTATACTAAAAAGAGAAGATTTTAATGAAAAAGGGGTTTTTAGAATGCAAAAAGTAACCAAAGATATGATTATTATGGATGTGTTGAAGTTAGATCCCGGAACTGCGGACTTTTTCCTGGGTATTGGTATGCACTGTCTGGGATGTCCCTCTGCCAGCGGCGAGAGTGTAGAGCAGGCATGTCAGGTTCACGGTGTGGATGCGGACGAGCTGATTGAGAAGATTAACGCTTACCTGGCATCCAAATAGCAGTTTGGAAATTTTCCAATAAAATCAAAAAAACACTTGACAAAAAGATGGGAATTGGGTATAATAATTGCCGTCTGTTTGTTTTGAACAGAGAGGAAGAGACAAATGGAATGGAATCTGTTGCCCATTTTGAATTGTGACGGGAAACGGATGCCCATTGATGTTTCGCTTGAACTTGAGGCGGGGGATGCGGACGATTTCCGGATTCTGGGAGAGGTAGCCCTCAAAGGCGAGATTGTCAATGTAGGTGGTTCCTTGGAACTAACTGCCCAAGGCTTGGCGAAGCTGGAACAGACCTGTGACCGCTGTACCGAACGGTTTACCACTGAACTTGTTTTTCCGCTGAAGGAACGGATGAAGAAGGTGGATGCTCTGGACGGGGAACAGGAAGATCCGGATTTGCTTTTGATCGAGGGAGGCTCCATTGATCTGGCAGAGCTTGTATACAGCAGTTTGTATTTAAACCTGCCCAGCAAGGCACTCTGCAGCGAGAATTGCAAGGGATTGTGTCCCGTTTGCGGAAAGAACCTGAATTTGGGAGAGTGTTCCTGTGATGACAGACCCACCGACCCCAGATTTGACATTTTAGATCAACTTTTATAAGATGTAGAATATGCAAAGATTTTCTTTGTTTGGAAGATTTCTTCCACATATTTCAGTAACCAATGAAAGAGGTGTAATAGGACATGGCAGTTCCGAAGAGAAAAACTTCAAAGGCTAGACGCGATAAGAGAAGAGCAAACTGGAAGCTCAGTGCGCCGGGGATGGTTGCTTGCCCCAACTGTGGCGAATTGAAATTGCCTCACAGAGTCTGCAAGGCTTGTGGCAGCTACAAGGGCAAAGAAGTTGTGTCTGTTGAAGCGTAAATGCTTACATCAAAAACCCCATCATTCGATGGGGTTTTATTTTTTATCTTGTATTCTTTGCTCGTTCAATGGACAAATTCAATCGTTGCCATCTTTTGGGAATCTTTGATGTTGTTTGTGCATGGATGAAGTTATCCACATTGTATTTCAAGGAAGGATCATCTGTATTTTCTTTTAGATACTCAAGGGCGGGGACTGCATCGGCAGAAAGGGTGAATACATAGTCAATTTCGGTGCGTTCACCTTTGAGGTATCTGTCAACTTGATTTTTAGCGATGATGTTGTCGGTTGGGATTAGGTTCAGCAAGACATAGTATCCCAGTGCAAGAGTGGCATACACCAGTGGCAGATTGAAGTTTGATTTTGCAATGTATAGGAATGTAATCAAAAGACCTATTGCTTCAAACACCAGAAAGCCTAGAACAAAAAACCGCAATCTTGTCAGTCCGTCATCGTTGGTATAAAGCAACATTCTGTAGAAAGAGGAAATCAATAATACAATGGTAACGGCACAGAGATAATGACAAAGAACTTTGCTGAAGGTCAACCATCCTCCCTGATGGTGCTTGGTGATTTTTGTGACTGTAAGAATGATTGCGATGTTCACTCCTGTCAGAGCCAGAAGCTCAAAAAATCCTTTTCTCGCATACTCGGTGTAGGTCAACCCTTCGGGGAGAGTCGATCCGGCGAATAGATACCGGAACTGAATGAAAACAAACAAAGTGTAGACCAGAAGAATGGATGTAAGGAGAACATTGATGATAATCAAATCGCCTTTGAGGTGAGAGGCAGAAATTTTTTCTTCCAAACGATAGGTGTGGGACT
>JAGALN010000022.1 GCA_017625185.1 Clostridia bacterium | reverse complement strand
TGGGAATTGACGGGGCACCCGTTGGCACCTTTGTCTGCTATCTCATCATCGCCGTTTTGAACATTGTCCAGATTATCAAATATGCAAAGATTCAGTTCCGGTGGAGCTCCTTTGTAATCAAACCTCTCCTTGCCGCATTGATTATGGGCGCCGTCGGCTTTGTCCTTGGCACCTTTGTAACAAACAACAGTTTTCTCCTCAACGAGGATATCAATGTATGGCTTCGCCGGATTGTCATTGTAGGGGAAATTGGCGTTTGCGCCATCGTTTATCTCCTTGCCGCCTTTGGCGTAGGCGCCATCCAAAAAGCAGATATTCTTCATCTGCCCAAGGGGGAAAAGCTTGCGGCAGTTCTGAACCGAATGAAACTTTTGAAGTAGACAAGACTATGGAACAGAAAAAATATACCTTTGACGACCTACTCGGCATTATGAAAAAGCTCCGCGCCCCCGACGGTTGTCCATGGGATGCTGTCCAAACCCACGAAAGCATCAAAAAACACGTGGTGGAGGAAGCCTACGAGCTGGTGGAAGCCATTGACGGCGGAGACCCGAAAAAAATGGCTGACGAAAGCGGGGATTTGCTTTTGCAAGCGGTGTTTCATGCCGCCATCGCAGAGGATGCCGGAGAGTATACCATTGACGATGTTACAGACGCCATCTGCCGAAAAATGATACATCGGCATCCTCATCTCTTTGAGGGTGGGAGCATCATCGATTGGGATGAAATCAAACGCCGGGATCGGGAACAAAAAACCGTGACCCAGGAGCTATTGGGGATTTCTGCCTATTTGCCGGCTTTGATGCGGGCGGAAAAGATTAGTAAGAAAACCGAAAAACAAGGCTTTATCCCGGACACGGTTTCTCACCTGGAGAACGAAGAGTTCCGCCTAGGTGCCCAACTTTTTTCTCTTGTAACGCAATGTCGAGAAAACGCCATTGACCCGGAGCTGGCACTGAACCGGTATCTGCGGCATTATATCGATGCCTTTCAGAAATTTGAAGAAACAAAGGAGAACAAAAATGAGACTTGACAAATATTTAAAAGTATCTAGGCTCATCAAACGAAGAACCATTGCCAACGAGGCATGCGACGGAGGCCGAGTCAGTGTCAACGGCAAGGTTGCCCGTGCCTCCTACGATGTGAAAGAGGGAGATATCCTCACCATTGATTTCGGGTCCCGCCCGGTCACAGTTCGGGTTCTGGAGGTCAAAGAAACCGCCTACAAGGATGTTGCCAAAACCATGTATGAAGCAATTGAGGAATAAAAAGAATCACCCCTTATGAGGCGTACTGTTAAGGAAAGTCCTTGGGGGACGTCGAGGACGCACCTCTCGGCTCTCGCCTCGGTCAGTGCTGGACGATTGCCACCGGCAATCAGCACCCCTACAATGAAAACGCTAAATTTCGCCCAAAACACGGGGTTTCAAAAGGGGCGGCAGCCCCTTTGCTGATGCCCCCGAAGGGGGCGAAGTGGCGCTTGGGCTAGGCAAGCGCAACGGGGTCTGGCAAAGAAAATAAAATCTA
>JAGALN010000021.1 GCA_017625185.1 Clostridia bacterium | reverse complement strand
CTGACCCGTCAGGCATTGACTGCGGCTGGAGATATCAAGCCCATGCCGGAAGAGGTCAAAATGCGGCGGCATTTGAAATTGGAACATGCCAAAAAGCATTTTCATAAATAAAACGACGATTTTGTCATTGGATTTCATAGAAAGATTGTGAGGAAACAAAATGCAGAACCGCCAGGATAAAATACGGAACTTTTCGATTATTGCACATATTGACCACGGAAAAAGTACCTTGGCAGACCGGCTTTTAGAAAAGACCGGAGCGCTTACCCAACGGGAAATGCAGGCACAAATTCTCGATAACATGGACTTGGAACGGGAACGTGGCATTACCATCAAGGCTCGTGCTGTCAAGCTTTTGTATCAGGCAAAGGATGGGGAGGAGTATACCCTCAACTTGATTGACACCCCAGGACATGTGGACTTTAACTACGAGGTTTCCAGAAGTTTAGCTGCCTGTGAGGGTGCGATTCTTGTGGTGGATGCGGCACAGGGAATAGAGGCACAGACCTTAGCTAATACCTATATGGCATTGGAGCATGATTTGGAGCTGGTCCCGGTAATTAATAAGATTGACCTGCCCTCTGCCAGACCGGACGAGGTGAAAAAGGAAATCGAGGATGTCATCGGGATTGATGGCGAGAACGCCCCGCTGATTTCGGCTAAAAATGGTATCAATATCGAAGAGGTTCTGGAAAAGATTGTGGAATTGGTTCCCCCTCCCAGCGGAGCGGAAGAAGCACCCTTAAAAGCTTTGATTTTTGACTCCTATTATGATGCTTATAAAGGTGTCATTGTCTATGTTCGTGTGATTGACGGGAAACTGAAGGCCGGGGACCAGATTAAAATGATGGCAACCGACGCTGTCTTTGATGTGGTGGAAACGGGGTATCTTCATCCCAATGGCATGGTTCCCGCCAAAGAAATCTCCGCCGGTGAGGTTGGGTTTATTGCCGCCAGCATCAAGAATGTGCAGGAGGTACATGTGGGTGATACGGTAACCACGGTAGAAAACGGTGCGGCAGAACCGCTGCCCGGCTATAAAGAAGTAAAACCCATGGTCTACTGTGGTATTTATCCTGCAGATGGTGCAAGATACGACGATTTGCGGGAAGCCTTGGAGAAATTACAGCTCAACGATGCGGCACTCCGGTTTGACGCTGAAACCTCCATCGCTCTGGGGTTTGGCTTCCGGTGTGGATTCCTAGGACTTTTGCATATGGAAATCATTCAGGAACGGTTGGAGCGTGAGTATAATCTGGATTTGGTTACCACGGCACCTTCGGTTGAATATAAGGTGATTAAGACGGACGGAACCGAGCTTTTGATTGATAATCCCACCAATTTACCCAGCGTTTCGGAAATTGATTCTATGATGGAGCCCATTGTCTGTGCATCTATCATGACGCCCAAAGAGTATGTGGGAAGTATCATGGAACTGTGCCAGGAACGGCGGGGAACCTATCTTGATATGACCTATCTGGATGATACCCGGGTATCCTTGAACTATGATCTGCCCTTGAATGAAATTATCTATGATTTCTTTGACGCCTTGAAGTCCAGAACTCGTGGTTATGCTTCTTTTGATTATGAGTTCAAGTGTTTTGAACTGTCCGAACTGGTAAAACTGGATATGCTCTTAAATGGCGAGATGGTGGATGCACTTTCCTTTATTGTCCATAAAGAACGAGCATATACTCGTGGCAGAAGAATGGCGGAAAAGCTCAAGGAGGTTATCCCTCGGCAGCTTTTTGAGGTACCGATTCAGGCGGCGATTGGCGGAAAAATTATTGCCCGAGAAACGGTACGGGCAATGCGAAAGGATGTCCTTGCCAAGTGCTATGGCGGTGATATTACCAGAAAACGGAAGCTTCTGGAAAAGCAGAAGGAAGGTAAGAAACGGATGCGGCAGGTTGGCTCTGTGGAGGTTCCCCAGGAGGCCTTTATGTCGGTACTGAAGTTGGATTAAGAAAAAAGCCGGGCAACTGCACCGGCTTTTTCGAGTAGAGGAGTCGTTTTCATGTCCCTTGGAATTTATCTGCATATTCCCTTTTGCAAACAGAAATGTCTGTACTGCGATTTCAATTCCTACGCAGGAAAAGAGCGGATGGTGGAGGAATACTGTCATGCCCTTGAACAAGAAATTCTGTCTTACCCCGCCGGGGATGCTGTTGCTACAATTTACTTTGGGGGCGGAACACCTACGGTTCTGGGTGCGGAACGGTTGGCGGCTTTGCTTGGCGTATTGAAAGCTCATTTTTCCTTGGCAAAGAATTGTGAGATTACAGCAGAGTGCAATCCGGGAACCATTGATAAAGCAGGACTCTCGATGCTGTATCAGGCGGGATTCAACCGCCTGAGTATCGGACTTCAATCCACGGATGATGAAACGCTCAAGAAACTGGGAAGAATCCATAGTTATCAGGAGTTTCTGGAGTGTTTCCAAAACGCCCGTGAGGTTGGGTTTTCCAACCTTTCTTTGGATCTGATGTACGGTTTGCCGAACCAAACGCCCGAAGAATGGAAGAAAACCTTGCGGGAGGCACTAAGGTGTTGCCCGGAGCATCTTTCCTGCTATGGCTTGAAAATTGAGGAGGGGACTCCCTTTGCGAGAATGGAACTCTCTTTGCCGTCGGACGACGATGTTCGGAAAATGTATGATGACTGTGTTGAGGTTTTGCAGGGGGCGGGGTATGAACGTTATGAAATTTCCAACTTTGCAAAGCCGGGATTGGAGAGCCGGCATAACTGCCGTTACTGGAGATATGAAAATTTTGTGGGATTTGGTGCCGGTGCCTATTCCTGCAAAGAGGGAAAACGCTGGTTCAATGTAGCGGGAATCCCGGACTACTGCCGTGCTATCAGCCAGAGCAAATCTGCAAT